>NZ_BCBJ01000071.1:0-140990 GCF_001320605.1 Pseudomonas sp. NBRC 111133
GTTAAAGAGCATTTGGTTAAGAGCCTTTCGTCTCAACCGAGGCGCGCATTCTACGCTCTCCTCAGAGCCTGTCAAGCGTTTATTTTGAAGTTTTTGCGATAAACTCGTTTAGCTTCAAACACTTGGCTCGCTGCGATCTCTCGTAGCGGGAGGCTAATCATACAGCGTTTAAAACCGCTGTCAACCACCATTTCAACCGCTTGCGATCATTCGATCGCAGCCCTTTCAACTCTACCTTAACTATTTAACTCTTTGAATCTCAAGGAGTTTTTCGTTCCGATGTCGCTGGAAGTGGGGCGCATTATAAGGGGATTCGAAAGCGCGTCAACCCTTAATTTCAAGAAACTTTAATATCGCTGAAAAACAAAGCGGGGAGGCCTACCGGCCTCCCCGCTTCAGTTACCTGCCTTAAAGGCTAGGGAAAGCGAATTGCGATGCCTCATGGCTGGCACGCTGCGGCCAACGCTGGGTAATTGCCTTGCGACGGGTATAGAAACGCACCCCGTCCGGGCCATAGGCATGCAAGTCACCGAACAGCGAACGCTTCCAGCCACCAAAGCTGTGGTAAGCCACCGGCACCGGCAGCGGTACGTTCACCCCCACCATGCCCACTTCGATCTCGTCGCAGAACAGGCGCGCCGCTTCACCGTCACGGGTAAAGATGCAGGTACCGTTGCCATACTCGTGATCGTTGATCAACTGCATGGCCTGCTCCAGGCTGTTCACGCGCACCACGCACAGCACCGGGCCAAAGATCTCTTCTTTATAGATGCGCATCTCTGGGGTCACCTTGTCGAACAGGGTGCCGCCCACGAAGTAACCATCTTCATTACCAGCCACACGGAAGCCGCGCCCGTCCACCACCAGCTTGGCGCCGGCAGCAACACCATTATCGATGTAACCCACCACCTTGTCACGGGCAGCCGCAGTCACCAGAGGGCCCATGTCCAGGCCGCACGAGGTACCGGCACCAATCTTCAGCGCCTTGATCTGTGGTTCCAGCTTGGCAATCAGTGCATCGGCCACTTGGTCGCCCACGCACACGGCCACCGAAATGGCCATGCAACGCTCGCCGCACGAACCGTAGGCCGCGCCCATCAGTGCGCTGACGGCGTTGTCCAGGTCGGCATCCGGCATCAGCACCGCATGGTTCTTGGCACCACCCAGGGCCTGTACACGCTTGCCGCGCTTGGTGCCTTCTGCATAGATGTACTCGGCGATCGGCGTCGAACCGACAAAGCTCAGTGCTTTCACTTCTGGCGCTTCGATCAGCGCATCCACTGCTTCCTTGTCACCGTGCACCACGTTCAGGATGCCCTTTGGCAGGCCGGCTTCCAGCAGCAACTGGGCAATGAACAGCGTGGAGCTCGGGTCACGCTCGGAAGGCTTGAGGATGAAGGCGTTACCGCAGGCGATGGCCAGCGGGTACATCCACAGCGGCACCATGGCCGGGAAGTTGAACGGGGTAATGCCCGCGACCACGCCCAGTGGCTGGAAGTCGGACCAGGCGTCGATGTTCGGGCCGACGTTGCGGCTGTACTCGCCCTTCAACACTTCTGGCGCCGCGCAGGCGAACTCGACGTTCTCGATGCCGCGCTTCAGTTCACCGGCTGCGTCTTCCAGGGTCTTGCCGTGCTCTTCGCTGATCATCTGCGAGATTTTGGCTTCGTTTTGCTCCAGCAGTTGCTTGAAGCGGAACATCACCTGGGCGCGCTTGGCAGGCGGGGTGTTGCGCCAGGCCGGGAAGGCTGCCTTGGCGGAGTCGATCGCTTCCTGCACGGTCGCGCGGCTGGCCAGCTCGACCTTGCGTACAGCCTGGCCAGTGGACGGGTTGAAGACATCGGCGGTGCGCTCACCCTTGGTAACCAGCTCGCCGTGGATCAGGTGCTGAACAATGCTCATGCAAAACTCCAGATAAAGAAGGTAGAAGCAGGCGCGTGATGCGTTCACACGCCGGGCATCAAAATCGGATAGATCAGTCGATCAGGTTCAGGGTTTCGCCGACTGCGTCGAACAGGCGGTCCAGTTCCTGCGGCGTGGTGTTGAAGGTTGGGCCGAACTGCAGGGTGTCGCCACCAAAGCGCACGTAGAAGCCCGCCTTCCACAGTTTCATCGCCGCTTCGTACGGGCGGACGATGGCATCACCGTCGCGAGCGCCGATCTGGATGGCGCCGGCCAGGCCGTAGTTACGGATATCGACGATGTTCTTGGTGCCCTTCACGCCGTGCAGCAGCTTCTCGAAGTGCGGCGCCAGCTCGGCGGCGGACTGCACCAGGTTTTCCTTCTGCAGCAGGTCCAGCGCGGCGATACCGGCGGCACAGGCTACCGGGTGGGCCGAATAGGTGTAGCCGTGCGGGAATTCCACGGCGTATTCCGGGGTCGGCTGGTTCATGAAGGTCTGGTAGATCTCGCTGCTGGCAATCACCGCACCCATCGGGATGGCGCCGTTGGTGACCTGCTTGGCGATGCACATCAGGTCCGGGGTCACGCCGAAGGCCTCAGCGCCAGTCATCGCCCCCATGCGGCCGAAGCCGGTGATCACTTCGTCGAAGATCAGCAGGATATTGTGCTGGGTGCAGATTTCACGCAGGCGCTTCAGGTAACCCTTCGGCGGCGGCAGTACGCCGGCCGAACCGGCCAGCGGCTCGACGATCACCGCAGCGATGTTGGACGCATCGTGTAGCTCGATCAGCTTGAGCATTTCGTCAGCCAAGGCAATACCGCCCTCTTCCGGCATGCCCTTGGAGAAGGCGTTCACTGGCAGCACGGTGTGAGGCAGGTGGTCGACATCCAGCAACTGACCGAACAGCTTGCGGTTGCCGTTGACACCACCCAGGCTGGTACCGGCAATGTTCACGCCGTGGTAACCACGGGCACGGCCGATGATCTTGGTCTTGGTGGCCTGGCCTTTCAGGCGCCAGTAGGCACGCACCATTTTCAGCGCGGTGTCGGCGCACTCGGAACCGGAATTGGTATAGAAGACGTGATTCAGGTCACCCGGGGTCAGCTCGGTGATCTTCTCGGCCAGCTGGAACGACAGCGGGTGGCCGAACTGGAAGGCCGGTGAGTAATCGAGGGTACCGATCTGGCGGGCCACTGCCTCGGTGATTTCCTTGCGGGTGTGCCCGGCGCCGCAGGTCCACAGGCCAGACAAGGCATCGAAAATCTTGCGCCCTCGGTCATCGACCAGGTAGTTGCCTTCGGCCGCCACGATCAGCCGTGGGTCGCGCTGGAAGTTACGGTTGGCGGTGTAGGGCATCCAGTGGGCATCCAGCTTGAGCTGGCTGGCGATACCGGCGGTAGCGGTTTCGGGCATGTTCATCGGCGGTTCCTCGGAAGACGATTAGGCAACGATGGATGTTGTTGCAGCTAAATTGGCACGCGGATAAAGTCTGAAAAAGCCTACATTTCTAATCTTCAGACAGCCCAAGACTAAACTAATGAGCCGACGCCCCGATCCACTCGCCCAGGTCAGCGACTTCGACATCCGCTTGCTTAAGATCTACCGCAGCGTTGTCGAGTGCGGCGGCTTCTCGGCCGCCGAAAACGTGTTGGGCATTGGCCGCTCGGCCATCAGCCAGCAGATGAACGACCTGGAGCAACGCCTTGGCCTACGCCTGTGCCAACGTGGCCGCGCCGGTTTTTCGCTGACCGAGGAAGGCCGCGAGGTCTACCATTCGGCCCTGCAACTGCTCAGCGCGCTGGAAAGCTTTCGCACCGAGGTCAATGGCCTGCACCAGCATTTGCGTGGCGAGCTGAACATTGGCCTGACCGACAATCTGGTCACTCTGCCACATATGCGCATCACCCACGCCCTGGCCGAACTCAAGGACCGAGGCCCCGATGTGCGCATCCAGATCCGCATGATTGCCCCCAGCCAGGTCGAACACGGCGTGCTCGACGGCAGCCTGCATGTGGGTGTGGTACCTCAGACCAGCCCGCTGTCGGGCCTTGAATACCAGCCGTTGTACAGCGAACGTTCGCTGCTTTACTGCGCCGTTGGCCACCCGCTGTTCTATGCCGATGACCAGCAGATCGACGACGAACGCCTGAACAGCCAGGAAGCCATTACGCCGACGTTCCGCCTGCCGGCCGACATCCAGGCGCATTACCAGGCGCTGAACTGCACGGCCAGTGCTTCGGACCGTGAAGGGATGGCGTTCCTTATCCTCACCGGGCGCTACATCGGCTACCTGCCCGATCACTACGCCACCTTCTGGGTGCAGCAGGGCCGCTTGCGTGCCCTCAAGCCTCAACAGCGCTTCTATGACCTGAGCCTGAGCTGGGTAACGCGCAAGGGCCGGCGGCCGAACCTGGTGCTGGAAAGCTTTCTCGACAGCCTGGCTGCGACACGTTGATGCCAGTCTCTGCCGCAAACGCTTGTCACTTCGGCACAGGCAGGTAATCTTGTCCGACTGCCGCAGCCACTGACCCGTACGGAATCGTCCATGACCCTAGAAGTCCCTGCGCATCGCCTCTCTGCCTCGGGCAAGCCCGCGGGCCGCATCCGCCAGAAGAACGAACAGGCCATTATCCAGGCCGCCGAAGACGAGTTCGCCCGCCATGGTTTCAAGGGCACCAGCATGAACACCATCGCCCTCAAGGCGGGCTTGCCCAAGGCCAACCTGCATTACTACTTCACCAACAAGCTGGGCCTGTACATTGCCGTGCTCAGCAACATCATCGAGTTGTGGGACAGCACCTTCAACGCCTTGAGCGTCGATGACGACCCCGGCGAGGCCCTGAGCCAGTACATCCGTACCAAGATGGAGTTTTCCAGGCGCAACCCGCAAGCTTCGCGGATTTTCGCCATGGAAGTGATCAGCGGCGGCACCTGCCTGACCGAATATTTCAGTGCCGACTACCGTGAGTGGTTCCGCGGCCGAGCCGCCGTGTTCCAGGCCTGGATCGCAGCCGGCAAGATGGACCCGGTCGACCCGGTGCACTTGATCTTCCTGCTGTGGGGCAGCACCCAGCACTACGCCGACTTCGCCACCCAGATCTGCCAGGTGACCGGCCGCAGCCGCCTGACCAAGCAGGACATGGAAGACGCGAGCAACAACCTTATCCACATCATTCTGAAGGGCTGCGGCATCAAGCCGGCTGCCTGAACGTCATTTATGCCTTCTACCCTGCTCGACCTCTGCGAATACCGCGAGGAAATCCGCAAAAGCCGCTTCATCACCCTGGCCGGGCCGATCAGCAGCGCTGCGGACGCGATGAGTTTCATCGAACGCCACAGCGACCTGGCCGCCACCCACAACTGCTGGGCCTGGAAGCTTGGCGCCCAGTACCGCAGCAGCGATGACGGTGAACCTGGCGGCACTGCCGGGCGACCGATCCTGGCGGCCATCGAAGCACAAGACTGCGACCAGGTCGTGGTGCTGGTGATCCGCTGGTATGGCGGCATACAACTGGGTACCGGCGGCTTGGCCAGGGCTTATGGCGGCGGCGCCAACAAATGCCTGCAACAGGCGCCCAAACGGCTGTTGGTGCAGCGTAGCGAATTCACTTGCAGCTGCAGTTTCAGCGAACTGGCACTGGTGAAACTGCGCCTGGCAGAGGTTGATGGCCTCGTCCTGGATGAGCAATTCACCGCCAACGGCGTGGACCTGCTAATTGCGCTCGGCGACGCCCACCTGGCACACCTGCAGCAGCAACTGGCCGACCTGAGCCGTGGGCGCATCCTGCTAGAAGCGCGCTGACATTGCCCACAACAACTGTGGGCCCGCCTGTGGATAAGCTTGGGGCAGTCGCTTGCAGCCTGCTGTTTTCAGGGCCTGCAGGACTTTGATCATATTTTGATCACAGCTTGATGACAGTCGCAAATTGCTGAAAGCTAGATAGTTATCCCCAACCCAAGGCTAGACGGGTCTGCCCGCATCGTACTCGGCTTGCACACAATAACTGTGGAACAGCCTGTGGATAACCCGTGCGCCAACAGGCGAGGCGCCCGGACAGGCAGGGCCCCCACGCAGTTGATCGTTTTTTATACAGCTATAGACAAGGCAGTCACTGCCGCTGTGGATTATTCTCAATACCTTTCTTTATCACCGACCACGGAGCGCGTTCACATGGCTAACGCAAAAACCGCACTTATCATCGGCGCCTCTCGGGGGCTTGGTCTGGGCCTGGTGCAGCGCCTGAACGAAGACGGCTGGAACATCACTGCTACTGTTCGCAACCCGCAGCAGCCCGGCGCCCTGGCGGACGTGCCCGGCGTGCACATCGAGCAGCTGGAGATGAACGACACCGCCCAGCTCGACGGCCTGAAGCAACGCCTGCAAGGCCAGGTGTTCGACCTGGTATTCGTCAACGCCGGTGTCATGGGCCCCCTGCCACAAGACCTGGAGACCGTACACAACAAAAACATCGGCGACCTGTTCATGACCAACGCCGTTGCACCGATTCGTGTGGCCCGGCGCCTCGTCGACCAGGTACGCGAGGGCAGCGGCGTACTGGCCTTCATGAGCTCGATCCTGGGCAGCGTGACCATCCCCGACGGCGGTGAAATTTGCCTGTACAAGGCCAGCAAGGCGGCGTTGAACTCGATGATCAACAGCTTTGTCGTCGAGCAGCAGCGCCCCGACCTGTGCGTGCTGGCCATGCACCCAGGCTGGGTAAAAACCGACATGGGCGGCGAAAACGCCGAGATCGACGTACTCACCAGCACCCGCGGCATGCTCGACCAGATCAAGGCGCAAAGCGGCAAGGGTGGCCTGCGTTTCATCAACTACAAGGGCGAACCCTTGGTCTGGTGATTCACCGGGTCGCAGCGTGGCCGGGCGCAATGCCCGGCCAGCCCCTGTAGAATGGCGGCAACCGTACCTGATCGAGATCCCCCTATATGTATGACTGGTTGAACGCCCTGCCCAAGGCCGAGCTGCACTTGCACCTGGAAGGCTCGCTGGAGCCCGAGCTGCTGTTCGCCCTGGCCGAGCGCAACAAGATCGCCCTACCCTGGGCCGATGTAGAGACCTTGCGGGGCGCCTACGCCTTCAACAACCTGCAGGAGTTCCTCGACCTGTATTACCAGGGCGCCGATGTGCTGCGTACCGAACAGGACTTCTACGACCTGACCTGGGCCTACCTGCAACGCTGCAAGGCGCAGAACGTGATTCACACCGAACCGTTCTTCGACCCGCAAACCCACACCGACCGTGGCATCCCCTTTGAAGTGGTGCTCAACGGTATCAACCAAGCACTGAAGGACGGCCGCCAGCAACTGGGCATCAGCAGTGGCCTGATCCTCAGCTTCCTGCGCCACCTGAGCGAAGAGGAAGCACAAAAAACCCTCGACCAGGCCCTGCCGTTCCGCGATGCATTCATCGCCGTTGGCCTGGACAGCTCGGAAATGGGCCACCCGCCGAGCAAGTTCCAGCGTGTATTCGACCGCGCCCGCAGCGAAGGCTTCGTCGCCGTCGCCCATGCCGGCGAAGAAGGCCCACCCGAGTACATCTGGGAAGCGCTGGACCTGCTGCAAATCAAGCGTATCGACCATGGCGTGCGCGCCATCGAGGACGAGCGCCTGATGCAGCGCATCATCGACGAGCAGATCCCGCTCACGGTGTGCCCGCTGTCCAACACCAAACTGTGCGTGTTCGACCACATGAGCCAGCACAACATCCTCGACATGCTCGAGCGCGGCGTGAAAGTGACGGTCAACTCGGACGACCCGGCCTACTTCGGCGGCTACGTCACGGAAAACTTCCACGCCCTGCACACCCACCTGGGCATGACCGAAGACCAGGCCCGTCGCCTGGCACAGAACAGCCTGGATGCCCGGCTGGTCTGATTGAACGACGACGTTGCGTTCAACCGACCTGCAATGTCTCCACGCGGGCGATGCGATTGATCTGCTGGATACCCAGCGCAGAGATATGCAACGCCCGCGAGTCTTCGGCCTCACGCATCCAGCCAGACTGCAGAAATAGCCTGAACAAAGCCTGGCCCAGCACGCCGCCCAGATGCGGGGCCTGGTCATTCCACTCGGTGCAGCGGCAAACCACGCAGGCGCGTTGCTCGTGTGGTGCCAGGGCATCGATGTACACCCCGACCAAGGCCAACTGCGCCCTCCCCTCGTCACTCACCATCAACTGCCTTCCGCTGCCCTCCAGCCAGCCGGCCACCACCAGGCGGTGATACAGCTCACTGGCCAACTCCCCGCCCAGGTGATCGCCACACCGGCGTGCCCGGCGCATCGACATGGGCAGCGGTGATACCGGCGCCTTGGCCCGATCTCCCCTGGTGCTTTCCAGCTGTACGCTGGCCAGGGCCTCGACCGCCGCCCCGACCTGTGGGGTTGCCAGGCGGAAGTAGCGTTTGCGCCCCCTGGCTTCATGCCGGAGCAAACCGGCCGATGACAGCAACGAAAGGTGCGCGCAAGCCGACGAGGACGTCAGGCCGGTCATTATCGCAAGTTCATTGGCTGGCCGTGGCGTACCGTCGATCAATGCCCACAACATGGCACTGCGTTTGGGGTCGGCCATCAAGCTGGCAATCTGGCTGATGCTGCTGGCTGCGTTCATATCCCTGTAACTCCCTGCAAGTTCACTGAGTGGATGCGATGGCCAACCCTGGCAGGGAAGCACCTCTCGCTGGCACTGGCCTGGCCCGCCAGTATAAGCCGCAGAAAATCCCAGTCAGACGGCCTTGCGCAGACACATCGGCGACAAAAAACCACTGGGTATGCCTACCCATGGCAAGCAGTGAGCCGGCGCCAGAAAGCTGCCCGCAAGCCGGTCAACCAAAGCGCCGATACCCACAGACAGAAGCACCGAAATATCTTGATAGAAAAAGGCTTGCAGCAATTTCAGATACGGCCCACAGCGACATTCCGCAAATAGCGCGCGAGCTAGCGAAGGTTTCGCAGTTTTGCAGGCATTACGCCCTTCGACCGTCAGTCAGGACACTGACGCAGCGCATGGCAGGCAGGAGGGCCAGCGCTACACTTGAGCGGCTCTCCCCATTCTGGAGGTATGCCGCGATGAAAATTATCGTCAGTGCATCGAGCCGAAACCCCGCCTGCCCTTGGCAGGTCCAGCTCGATCAACACGTGGTCAGTTTCCGCAGTGAGGCCGAGGCGCGGGCCTTCGTCGCAACGCTGGAAACCCGCCTTCAGGCACCTCACCCGCTCATGCGGGAGGCTTGGCCTGCAAGCGCCGGGTCAGCAGCGCGACACTGACCGCCAATGCCCCGCAGAAGCTGATCACCAGCGCCATAGGTACGGCGCTGCCATCGTGCAGTAGCCCGACCAGCGCAGCGGCACCCGCAGCAACGCTGAACTGCACGCACCCCATCAATGCCGAAGCGCTGCCGGCCCGCGCGCCCTGCCCGCTCATGGCACACGCCGATGCATTGGGGATGATGCAGCCCAGGCTGGCAATGCAGATGAACAACGGCACCAGCAGCGGCCACAGCTGCGCGGGGCGCAAAGCCGCCACGCCCAACAGCACCAGGCCCGCAATCAGGTACAGCCACACGGCGCGCGCCAGCAGGAAAGCAGGTCCGCGCTTGGCCAGCAATCGGGCATTCACCTGCGCCACGAGTATGAAGCCGGCAGCATTGGTGCCGAATAGCCAGCCGTAATGTTCGGCCGGTACGCCATAGAGCTTGATGAACACGAATGGCGAACCGGCAATGTAGGCAAACATGCCGGCAATGGCGATCCCCCCCGTCAAGGCATGGCCAAGGAACACCCGGTCACCCAGCAGGCGCACATACTGGCGCAATGCGCCAGACAGTGGCTGGCGCGGAATATGCGCAGGCAGGCTTTCCGGCAGGCCCAGGCTGACCGCCAGCAGGCAACCGGCGCTGAACAGGCTCAACGCCAGGAAGATCGACTGCCAGCCCGCCAGGTTCACCAGCACCCCGCCCAGCATCGGTGCCAGGATCGGCGCCAGGCCCATGACCAGCATCAGTTGCGAGAACACCTTGGCCGAGGCCACCGGGTCGCACTTGTCGCTGACGATGGCCCGCGACAGCACCATGCCTGCGCAACCGCCCAGCGCCTGGACAAAGCGCGCAACCACGAGAGTGTCGAGGTTGGGGGCATAGGCACAGCCCAGTGACGCCAGGGTGAACAGGGTCACGCCGAACATCAGCGGTTTGCGACGCCCAAAGCGGTCGGCAACCGGCCCATAGGCTAACTGCCCGATGGACAGGCCGAGGAAGTAGGCGGCCAAGGTGGCCTGGACGTGTTTTTCGTCGGTGGCGAACGCCTGCGCCATGGCCGGGAAGGCGGGCAGGTAGAAGTCGATCGCCAAGGGCCCGAACGCACTGAGTGCGCCCAGGATGAGCACCATTCGCAGGTTCATCAGGAATCCATAGCAGGCTAAGCAAGTGGATGATTCTACCTGCTGTGGACCCCCTCAGCATGAAAACATTTGCAACACATGGGCCGCCAGGCAACCCTGACGTATCACGCCACCTCGGCCTGATACCCCTCGTCCCGAATGGCAGTTAGAATCTGCTCTGGCGCCAGCTCACTCTGCACCCGCACCTGTCTGGCCGCCAGGTCGATCTCGACCTTGGCCGCAGCATCCTGCTCCTGCACCGCCCGGGTCACCGCTTTCACACAATGGCCACAGGTCATGCCTTGTACATTGAACACTTGCATGGGGATCTCTCCTTCAGGTTTTCAACGAGTCTCAAGCTTGCCATCGGGGCAAGGTCAACACCCGGGGTGGAAATCTACGCCCGTGTCGGCCAAGCTGCGCCTTTGACGATCAGGCAAGCAGGAGATTATTCATGTTCAGGGCAGCATTGGGCGTCGTCGGGCTATTGAGCGCGCTGGCTGCGGTGCCACCGGCCAGCGCCGAGGGCAACTCGGACTACAGCGTACTGATCATCTCCCGGGAACGCCTGGAAGTGGCCACCGGTTGCGAAATTGGCGTTTACCTCAACGACCAGCTCTCCGGGCGCGTGTTCCAGGAGCAGTCCACCTCGTTCAACCTTCCACCCGGTTCGGTGGACGTACGCCTGCGCCTGCTGCCAGGGCAGGTGCAAGGCTGCGCGCCGGGCATCGAAGACCAGCGCAGTACACGTTTGAACTTGCAGGCGGGCCAGATCAACAAATACCGCATCGCCATGGGGCAATATGGCCTGGAGTTGAAGCGAGCCGGCCTGGGCTATTGACCTTACCTGCATGGCAAGGTTGATGCTGGAGGCCTGTCCAAGGAGGAGAGCCATGCCCGCATCCACCACTTATGACCTGCCGATCTCCGGCATGACCTGCGCCAGCTGTGCCGGCAGGGTCGAGCGCGCCCTGCGCAAGGTCACCGGCGCTGAACAGGTCAGCGTCAACCTCGCCACCGAACAGGCTCGGGTCCAGGCCCCGGCCAACAGCCTGCCCGCCCTGGTCGACGCCGTGCGCGAAGCCGGCTACGGCGTGCCCACCCGCACTGTCGAACTGCAGATTGGCGGCATGACCTGCGCCAGTTGCGCCGGCCGCGTTGAGCGTGCCCTTGGCAAGCTGCCTGGGGTCGAGCACGTCAGCGTCAACCTGGCCAGCGAACGCGCTCACCTCGACGTGCTCGCAGCCCTCGATGACAACCTGCTGATCGATGCTGTGCACAAAGCCGGCTACAGCGCCGGCCTGCCGCAATCGGCCAAGGACGGCCAAAGCGCTGCCCAGCGCCGCCTGCGCAGTGAGCGCCTGGCGGTCGGCGCCGCCTTGCTGTTGGCCCTGCCGCTGGTACTGCCAATGCTGGTGCAGCCCTTCGGCCTGCACTGGATGCTGCCAGCATGGGCACAGTTCCTGCTGGCCACGCCGGTGCAATTCATTCTCGGCGCACGCTTCTACAAAGCCGCCTGGAAGGCCGTGCGCGCCGGTGCCGGCAACATGGACCTGCTGGTGGCCCTGGGCACCAGCGCCGGCTATGGCCTGAGCCTTTACCAGTGGGCACAAACCCCCGCCGGTCTGGCCCCGCACTTGTACTTCGAAGCCTCGGCCGTGGTCATTGCCTTGGTATTGCTGGGCAAGTACCTGGAAAACCGTGCCAAGCGCCAGACCGCCAGCGCCATCCGCGCCCTTGAGGCACTGCGTCCGGAGCGTGCCGTGCGTGTCGTCGAGGGCCAGGAAGAAGACGTGCCCATTGCCCAGCTGCGCCTGGGCGACCTGGTACTGGTCAAACCCGGCGAGCGCTTCCCGGTCGATGGTGTAGTCGAGGACGGCAGCAGCCATGCCGACGAAGCCCTGATCAGCGGCGAGAGCCTGCCAGTCCCCAAGCAGCCGGGCGACAGCGTCACGGGCGGTGCCATCAATGGCGAAGGCCGGTTGCTGGTGCGCACCCAGGCGCTGGGGACCGAAACCGTGCTGGCGCGTATCATCCGCCTGGTGGAAGACGCCCAGGCCGCCAAGGCGCCGATACAGAAGCTGGTCGATCGGGTCAGCCAGGTGTTCGTCCCCGCCGTGCTGGTGCTGGCCCTGATCACCCTGGTCGGCTGGTGGCTGGCCGGCGCACCGCTGGAAACCGCGCTGATCAACGCCGTCGCCGTGCTGGTCATCGCCTGCCCCTGCGCCCTCGGCCTGGCAACGCCTGCGGCAATCATGGCGGGCACCGGGGTCGCTGCACGCCACGGTATCCTGATCAAGGACGCCGAAGCCCTGGAGCGTGCCCATGCGGTCAACCGCGTGGTCTTCGACAAAACCGGCACCCTCACCTCCGGCAGCCCTCGGGTGGTTCACAGCCAGGCGCAGGCTGACAGCAGTGCCGACCTCCACCGCCTGGCCGGCGCACTGCAACGTGGTAGCGAACACCCACTGGCCAAGGCAGTGCTGGATGCCTGTGCCGAACAGGGGCTGGACGTGCCGGTGGTTACCGACAGTCAGTCGCTGACCGGGCGCGGTATCGCAGGAAGTGTGGAAGGCCGTGAGCTGGCCCTGGGTAACCGCCGCCTGCTGGACGAAAGCGGGCTGCAGCCCGGCGACCTGGCTGCGAAGGCCCAGGCCTGGGAAGCCGAGGGGCGCACCTTGTCGTGGTTGATCGAACGGGGCGCGCAACCCCGCGTGCTGGGCCTGTTCGCCTTTGGTGACAGCCTCAAGCCCGGCGCCGCGCAGGCCATCGACACCCTGCATGCCCAACATATCAGCAGCCACCTGCTGACCGGCGACAACCGCGGCAGCGCCAAAGTGGTTGCAGACGCGCTGGGCATCGACGATGTACATGCCGAAGTGCTGCCAGCCGACAAGGCTGCGACCGTGGCCGCGCTCAAGCAGGACGGCGTGGTCGCCATGGTGGGCGATGGCATCAACGATGCCCCGGCACTGGCCGCCGCCGACATCGGCATTGCCATGGGTGGCGGTACCGACGTGGCCATGCAGGCCGCTGGCATCACCCTGATGCGCGGCGACCCTCGCCTGGTGCCTGCAGCGCTGGAGATCAGCCGCAAGACCTATGCGAAGATTCGTCAGAACCTGTTCTGGGCATTCATCTACAACCTGATCGGCATCCCGCTGGCCGCGCTGGGTTACCTCAACCCGGTGCTGGCCGGCGCCGCCATGGCCCTGTCCAGCGTGAGCGTGGTCAGCAACGCGCTGTGGCTCAAGGCGTGGAAACCCACCAGCACCACCCAGGAGGCGCCATGAATATCGGCCAGGCCGCCCGCCGCAGCGGGCTCAGCACCAAGATGATCCGTTATTACGAATCCATCGGCCTGCTCAAACCGGCCACACGCAGCGACAGCGGCTACCGCCTGTACCAGGCAGACGACTTGCACAGCCTGGCCTTCATCAAGCGCTCCCGCGACCTGGGGTTTTCCCTAGAGGAGGTCGGCAAGCTGCTGACCTTGTGGCAGGACCGCCAACGGGCCAGCGCCGATGTGAAAGCGCTGGCCATGCAGCACATCGCCGAGCTGAACCGGCGCATCGAGGAGCTGGTGAGCCTGCGCGACACCCTTGGCGAGCTGGTTTCGCACTGCCAAGGGGACGACCGCCCGGACTGCCCGATCCTCAAAGACCTGGCCAACGGCGCCGCCGGCAACTGCTGCCACTGAACTGTCACACGCGTTTGGTATGCCAAAAGCGTCCAAACGCGACCGAATAGTCACCAACTACGACTTTATCCAATAAATACGGGCGCTCTGGCTACATAAAACCCGGATGCTGCCGATGTACTGGCTACCTGCCTCGTGTGTCGACAACAAAAATTCCGGGAGCGTCGATGAGCATCAAACAGAAACTGACCTGGGCATTCGCGGTCATCGCCGGCTTGCCCATCGTCCTCGTGGCCACCTTGGTGGTCCTCAACCTGCGTGGCGAAGCCCGCGACGGATTCCTCGACAGCAGCAGTCGGGAAATCCGCCAGGTCAGCAACGCGATGAACATCTTCTTCCAGGGCATCAACCAGAACGTCGAGTACATGGCTTCACAGCCAATGGTCGCCGCCACGGGCAGCGAGCTGAACAAGTACATGAGTGCCTCGCCGTCCTACGAACTGGGCGAGCAGGCCAGCAAGCTCCTTGACTTCATGACCCGCCTGGCCAACTCACACCCTGCGTATGCCTACTTGTCCTACGGGGTGAACGACGGTGGCTACACAGGCTGGCCGGCAGGGCAGAAGTTCGTCAATTACGACCCACGCACTCGCCCCTGGTACCAACTGGCCATGGCCAACCCGGGCAAAACCGTACGTACCGGCGCCTACTACTGGGCCGCCGACGACGCGGTACTGGTCAGCACCGTGCGCGCCGTGGCCAACCAGCTGGGCAACCCCGGTGGCGTGGTCAACATCGACGTGTCGCTCAAGGGCCTGACCGAGATCGTCAAGCAGATCAAACTGGGCGAAAGCGGCTACCTGATGCTGGTGGAAAGCAACGGCAACGTGATGGTCGACCCACGCGACGCCGGGCACAACTTCAAGCAACTGGCGAGCTTTGGCGGTGGTTATGTCGAGTTGGCCAAAGCGGGCAAAGGCCTGGTCGAAGTCGAGCTCAATGGCGTGCGCTACATGGCCAACATCTACCCCGATGAGCAACTGGGCTGGACCTTCATCGGCCTGATCGAACACAGCGAAGTGATGCAGACCACCACCCGGCTCACCTGGCTGATCGGTGTCATCGCCGTGGTACTGGCCGCGTTGTTTGCCGTGGTGGGTGCGGCGTTCGCCAAGCTGATCGTGCGCCCGATCAACAGCGTTACCAACGGCCTGGAAGACATTGCTCAAGGTGAAGGTGACCTGACCCGTAACCTGGAAATCCGCGGCCGCGACGAAACAGCGCAACTGGCCAGCTGGTTCAACCAGTTCCTGGGCGCCATCCGCAGCCTGATCCAGCACATTGGCGCTGCCGCCGGCAAAATCCTCAGCACCTCCAGCAGCTCGACCCGTGTCTCCAGCGACATGGCCGAAGCCGCAGGCCGCCAGCGCGAAGCCGTGGACATGGTTTCAACCGCATTCCACGAAATGGTCGCCACCGCCAACGAAGTGGCGCGCTCCTGCAGCCAGGCAGCGCAGTCGGCCGACAGCGGTCAGCAGCAGGCCCGCGAAGGCCAGCAGCAGATCGATGCGGCGGTACACAGCGTTGACCGCCTGAGCCAGGAAATCGAGCAGTCGGCGCAGTCGATCCAGCAACTGGAGCGGGACAGCAATGCCATCCAGTCGATCCTCGGCACCATCCGCTCGATTGCCGAGCAGACCAACCTGCTAGCCCTCAACGCCGCCATCGAAGCCGCCCGCGCCGGTGAGCAAGGCCGTGGCTTTGCCGTGGTGGCCGATGAAGTAAGGGCCTTGGCCAAACGCACTGCCGACTCCACTGCCGAAATCGATGGCCTGCTGGGTAACCTGGCCAACCGCACGGCCGAAGTGGCCGCGCAGATGCATGCCAGCCTGGAGGTATCGCAGCAATCGGTGAGCCGCATTGGCCTGGCACGCGACAGCTTCGGGCAAATCCGGGAATCGGTGGATGTGATTCGCGACATGAACACGCAAATCGCCACCGCCGCCGAGGAACAGCACCAGGTGGCCGAGGACATCAACCGGCACATCAGCCAGATTCACGGCGATGCCCAACTGGTGGCCGAACTGGCCCAGGCGGCGCGGGTGGACTCGGAGAGCCTGGCCGGGTTGTCCAATGAGCTGGATGCGCTGGTGCGCAGGTTCCGCACCTGATGTACTGCCTGTACCGGCCTCTTCGCGGTTTACCCGCGAAGAGGCCGGTACAGGCAACCAGACACTAAAGCTTCAACTCCCCCGGGGTGGCGCCAAACAACTGCTTGAACGCCGCAATGTAAGCCGAAGTCGAGTCATACCCACACCCCAGCGCCGCCTCGGTCACATTCTCCCCCGCCTCCAGCAACGCCAGCGACGACAACAGCCGCATGCGCTGCCGCCAGTTGCGAAAGCTCAACCCGGTCTCCCGCTGGAACAGCCGCATCAGCGTCTTCTCCGAGCAACCCAGCTCGCGCGCCCACTGCTGCAATGTCTGCGGCTGGTCCGGTGCAGCAATCAAACCGTTGCACAGCGCCAGCAACCCTGGGTGCCGTGGCAACGGTAGCGAAAAACCCACCTCGGGCAACGTGCGCAACTGGTCGAGCAGCACCGCCACGAGGCGTGCTTCGGCGCTGTCATCTTCGGGGTAGTCCGCCGGGAACAGGCAAAACTGCTTGATCAGCTCGCGTGCCAGCGGGGTTACTTCCAGCACCCGGCATTGCTGCGGCGCCCACGGGCAGGCATCACGCCGTACATACAGGCTGCGCATTTCGGCCTGCATCGAGGTCACCACTTCGTGCTCGGCATCAGCAGGAATCCACACCCCCCACTGGGGTGGCGCGAAGTAACTGCCGTCGCGGGTGTACACGCCAAGTACGCCGCTGATGGCATAGGAAAACTGCACCCAGTCGTGCTGGTGGCGGGTGGTCCAGGAACCGGCGCCGAGGCTTTCGGCACGGGCATAGAGGGGCCTGGGCAGGTGGTCCAGCGCCGGTATGGCGCGGGGGTGTCCGATGATCGGCATGGTGGCTTCTTGTAGTTCTGACGGGACAAGCCTAACAGCTGGCGCAAGAGCACGTCAGGTGCGCTCGACAATCACCGTCACCCCCTGCCCACCTGCCGCACAAATCGATATCAACCCCCGCCCCTTCCCCGCCGTGGCCAACAGCTTGGCCAGGTTGGCCAATATGCGCCCTCCGGTGGCCGCAAACGGGTGCCCCGCTGCCAGCGAACTGCCTTTTACATTGAGCTTGCTGCGGTCAATCGCCCCAAGCGGCGCCTCCAGCCCCAACCGTTCACGGCAATAGTCGGCATCTTCCCAGGCCTTGAGCGTACACAGCACCTGGGCAGCGAAGGCTTCGTGGATTTCGTAGTAGTCAAAGTCTTGCAAGGTCAGGCCATTGCGCGCCAGCAAGCGTGGCACGGCATACACCGGCGCCATCAAGAGCCCTTCGCGACCGGTCACAAAGTCCACCGCAGCGGTTTCGCCATCGACCAGATAAGCCAGCACCTCCAGCCCCTGCTGCGCGGCCCATTCCTCGCTGCCCAGCAACACCATAGAGGCACCGTCCGTCAGTGGGGTGGAGTTACCGGCTGTCAGCGTGCCCTGCCCGCTGCGGTCAAAGGCGGGTTGCAGCTTCGCCAACTGCTCAAGGGTCAGGTCGGGGCGCAGGTTATTGTCGCGGGTCAACGTAAGAAACGGCGTCAGCAAATCATCCTGCCAACCCTCGGCATACGCGGCAGCCAGTTTCTGGTGGCTGAGCAGCGCCAACGCGTCCTGTTCGCCACGGCCAATGCGCCAGGCCTGGGCCATGCGCTCGCAATGCTCGCCCATCGACAGCCCGGTGCGCGGTTCGCCATTGCGTGGTAGTTCGGGTTTCAGGTGGTGAGGCCTTAGCTTGAGAAAGGGCTTGAGCCGCTCGCTCAGGCTTTTGCCACGGTTGGCTTGCAGGAGGATGTGGCGCAGGCCTTCGTTGACGGCAATCGGTGCGTCGGAGGTGGTGTCCACGCCGCCGGCGATACCACTGTCGATCTGCCCCAGGGCTATCTTGTTGGCCACCAGCAACGCCGATTCTAGCCCGGTGCCGCACGCTTGCTGGAGGTCATAGGCCGGGGTCTGCGGTGAAAGGCGCGAACCCAGCACACATTCGCGGGTCAGGTTCATGTCGCGCGAGTGCTTGAGCACCGCGCCAGCCACTACCTCCCCCAGCCGCAGCCCATGCAGGCGATAGCGTTCGATCAATCCTTCAAGGACAACAGTGAGCATCGCCTGGTTGCTGGCCGTGGCGTAAGCGCCGTTGGAGCGGGCGAAGGGAATTCGGTTGCCGCCCAGGATTGCGACCCGGCGAAGTGAACGCATGCGCTTTTTCCTCCTGAAACAATTTGATCCGTACAGCCTAGGTGTTTTTACCGTGGGCGAACGACCTCGCCACAAAGTTGGTCCACACTTTCAAGCTTGCCTTTGCGGAGACCCACTCATGAGCGATCGCTACCTCGGTTTTGCCAACTCCAACCTCGGCCGCCGCCTCGTGGATGCCCTTGGCCTGCCACGCCCGGCGCCGCTGGAGCGCTGGCAGGCCGGCCGCCTACGCCCGGTGGAAGGGGTGCTGGTGCTGGGCGGCGGGCCAATGGCGAAACAGGTCGAAGCCATCGCCCCACGCCTGACTGACGAGGTTTACAGCTTCAATGCCGACGATTTGCAGGCTGAAGCCTGGGTGGCCGGCCTGGGGCCGAAAATCAAGGCCGTGGTATTCGATGCCCGTCATCTGTCCGACAGCGATGCTTTGAAGCAGTTGCGCGAATTTTTCCAGCCCCTGCTGCGTAGCCTGGCGCCTTGCGCGCATATCGTGGTGCTGGGGCGCGCACCGGAAAGCCTCGACAACCTGTTGGCCAGCGTTGCCCAACGGGCACTTGAAGGCTTCAGCCGTTCGCTGGCCAAGGAGCTGCGCAACGGCGCGACGGCCCAGCTGCTGTATGTCGCCCCCGGCGCCGATGACCAGCTGGAAGGCGCACTGCGCTTTTTCCTCTCGCCCAAGAGCGCCTTCATCTCTGGCCAGGTGCTGCGCCTGGAAGCCTGTATCAGCCAGGTGGAGGACTGGACCCGCCCACTGGCCGGCCGTCGTGCCCTGGTCACTGGCGCAGCGCGCGGCATCGGCGCCGCTATCGCCGAAACCCTGGCACGGGACGGCGCCGACGTGCTGCTGCTGGATGTACCACAGGCCAGCCAGGATCTCGACGCCCTCGCTGCACGCCTGGGTGGCAAGGCACTGGCGCTGGATATCTGCGCCAGCGACGCTGCCACGCAACTGCTGGCAGCCTTGCCCGACGGCATCGACATCGTGGTGCACAACGCCGGCATCACGCGTGACAAGACCCTGGCCAACATGACCCCGGACTACTGGGACGCGGTGCTGGCCGTCAACCTCAAGGCCCCACAGGTGCTGACCCAGGCGCTGTATGACAGTGGCGCGCTGGGGGAAAACGCACGTATCACCCTGCTGGCCTCGGTCAGCGGCATTGCCGGCAACCGTGGGCAAGCCAACTACGCCGCCAGCAAGGCCGGGCTGATCGGTCTGGCCCAGGCCTGGGCGCCCCGCCTCGCCGAACGTGGCGGCAGCATCAATGCCGTGGCACCCGGCTTTATCGAAACCCACATGACCGCCGCCATGCCCATGGGCCTGCGAGAGGCCGGCCGGCGCCTGAGCTCGTTGGGCCAGGGCGGGCGCCCGCAGGACGTCGCCGAAGCCATTGCCTGGCTCAGCCAACCGGGCTCCGGGGCAGTCAACGGCCAGGTGCTGCGGGTGTGCGGCCAGGCATTGATGGGGGCCTGAGCATGAGCCGACACTGGCATGACCTGCACAGCCCGGCTTCGCGCGCCAGCCTGTACCTGCGCGCCGCCAGCAAGCGCACCATCAGCGGTGACCATCTGCCGGACGATGGCCTACGCTGTTTCATCCGGGTTCAGCCGGGCAACCTGAGCGCCTACCGCAAGCTCTGCCACTTTCCCGACGATGGCCGCCTGCCGGCGACCTATCCACATGTCATGGCGTTCAGCCTGCAGTTGCAGTTGATGACCGCTCCAGACTTCCCCTTCCCACTGCTCGGCCTGGTGCATCTGTACAACCGCATCGAAGTGCTGCGCCCGCTTGGCGGTATCGAAGGGCTGCGCGTTGCGGTGTATGCGCACAACCTGCAACCGCATGCAAAGGGCGGCACCTTCGACCTGGTCACCGAGGCCGAAGACGGCATTGGCCTGCTCTGGCGTGAGACCAGCCGCATGCTGGTACGTGGGTTGAAGCTGGAAGGCGAGGCAAGCGCGCTTGCCGATATTGAGCCTGATGCATTGCCCGAGGCCTCCCGCTGGTACGCCGACAGTGACATCGGCCGGCGGTATGCCAAGGTTTGCGGGGACTACAACCCTATCCACCTCAGTGCTGTCAGTGCCCGGTTGTTCGGCTTTCCTACAGCCATTGCCCATGGCATGTGGAGCAAGGCCATGGCCCTGGCGGCATTGCGTGGGCACCTGCCGCACAGTGGATATGCCTTTGAAGTGGACTTCCGCAAACCGGTACGGTTGCCGTCGGAGGTGGTGCTCAGTGCCAGTGCGGCGGGCCCTGCAGGTCAGCTACGGCTGGATGGGCATGGGGAGGTATTGCATATGGTCGGGCGGTGGGATCGGGTGTAGGCCACTTGCTTTGCATCGGGCCTGGGCAGAAGCTATGCAGCATTAGGAGACCCCGATGAATCTGCAAGAACTCACCCAACGCCTGCATCAGATCCGCGACAACAACGACTGGCGCGGCTTCCACAGCCCGAAGAACCTGGCCATGGCCGCCAGCGTCGAAATGGCCGAGCTGGTAGAAATTTTCCAGTGGCTGAGCGAAGACGAATCGCGCCAGCTGCCTGCCGACAAACTGGCCCACGCCGGCCAGGAGGTCGGTGATGTGGTGCTCTATCTGTTGCTGCTGTGCAGCGAGCTGGGCCTGGACATGGACCAGGTGGTGCGGGCCAAGCTGGCCGACAGTGAGAGGCGCTTCTCCCGATGAACGACCGTCACTTCGATGAACTGGCCACCCGCTTTGCCGAGAAGATCTACGGCGGTGCCAAGGGTGCGATCCGCCTGGCCGTGCTGCAAGCCGACCTGGCCGAGGCACTGCCCGATCGGCCGCTGCGCATTCTGGACATCGGTGCCGGGCTGGGCCACATGGCCTTGTGGCTGGCCCAGCGTGGTCATCTCCTGACCTTGGCCGAGCCTGCCGCGCCCATGCTCGATGGCGCCCGCGCGCGCTTTGCCGAGGCAGGCCAGACTGCCACGTTCATCCAGGCCCCCTGGCAAGACCTGCTCGGCCAGCTCACCGAACCTTACGACCTGGTGCTGTGCCATGCCGTACTCGAATGGCTGGCAGAGCCTGAGAGCATCCTGCCCGTGCTGCACCAGCTCACGGCACCTTCCGGGTGGCTGTCACTGGCCTTCTACAACCGCGACGCCCTGGTCTATCGCAACCTGCTCAAGGGCCATTTCCGCAAGTTGCGCAGCAACCGGCTGGAAGGTGAAAAGCAGAGCCTGACCCCACAGAAACCGCTTGATCCACGCGAGCTCAAGGCGCAACTTGATCCTATGTGGCAAGTTGAAAGCGGAAGCGGTGTGCGGGTGTTCCACGACTACATGCCCAAGGAGTTCCAGGGCAAGGCCGAGCTGCTCGACCTGCTGGAAATGGAACTGGCCTACCGCCGCCACCCCGCCTTCGCCGGGCTTGGCCGCTACCTGCACTGGGTGTGCCGCCCCCGCTAACCCACCCTGCCGGAGGAATTCATGCCGTACCGTCTGTTGTGCCTGGCCCTGCTGCCATTCGCCCTGGCTGGCTGCCAGGGCAGCAACCCGTATGTGGCCAGCAGCCGCCCGCTGCCTCCGGCCCCCGCCCAGGCGGCCACCACCTTCGACGCCAGTGCCTATCCGGCACCCGCCCGCGATTATGGGCGCTACCGCAGCTGGAGCTGGCGCAATGGCCAGTTGCCAAGTGGCTCGGCCAACGCCGACCCGGCGCAACTGGCCGATGCTGTCAGCGGGGCACTCGACCAGCATGGCCTGCGCCCAGCCCGAGGTGCCACCGGCGATCTGCTGGTAAGCGCCGACATGCGCCTGGAAAAACGCTTGCGCCAGGTGCGTGACTACGACACCTACGACCCGTACTACGGCCCCTACCCCTACGGTGGCGTGGGCTATGGTGGCTATCGCCATGGCTACGGGGGTTATGCCAGCGTGCCCATCGTGCGCACCTACGAAGTGGAGGTGATGGTAGTGCACATCGAGCTGTACGACGCCCGCAGCGGTCAACCGGTATGGAGCGCCAGCGCCGAAAGCGGCAGCGACAAGGACTCGCCGCGTGAACGCGAAGGCGCCCTGCGCGACTCTGTGCACAAGGCGCTCAGCGGCTATCCTCCCAGTTAATCGCTAACGGAGAACCATCATGTTGCGCCGTCTCGTTCTACTGTCATTCGTGTTACTGCTTGCAGCCTGCTCCAGCAACAACGTTCAGCAGGATTTCGATGCCAGCCGTGACTTTGCCGCTTACCGCAGCTGGGCGTGGCAGGAACCGGGCCTGCAGTACCGCCCGGACGACCCCCGCATCAAGAGCGACCTTACCGAGCAACGCATCCGCCAGGCGGTGGCCGACCAGCTCGACCAGCGTGGGCTGCGCCCCGTCCAGGGTGGAGCACGGCCTGACCTGACGGTCCGCACCTACCTGATCGTCGAGCAGCGCCAGCAGCAGATCACCACCCACTACGGCGGTGGCTGGGGTGGTTATTGGGGCGGTTACTGGGGTGGCCCGATGTACAACGAAACCCGCAGTGTCGACTACAAGGTCGCGACCATTCAGGTGGACATGTTCGACGGGCGTGACGGCAAGCTGGTGTGGCGCGGCAGTGCCGAGCAAATCATGAACAACTACCCGCCAAGCCCGGAAGAACGCAACAGCGCCATCCGCAATACTGTGAACAAGGTATTGGCCAACTACCCGCCGGGTAGCAAGAAATAAGCCTCAGCCCTTAATAGTGGGAGCACCTTTTCGCGCCCCAAGGCTGCTCCCCCACTTAAACGGTGTCAAGAACGACAAAATCCATTTCGACCACGCCTTTTTCCCGTTCCCGCCCACTCCCTCGCAGGTTCCCGTCTATCTTCACTTAAGGAAACCTGACTGACCGGGTAGAAGTGTTCAACTTTTGGGAAAGGCGACCTGCCAATGCAAAGCATTGTTCTCCTGCTGTGGCTTGCCTTGTGCTCCGAACAGGATGTGCGTCAACGCCAGATCTCCAACCTGCTGACCCTGGGTGTGGCAACGGGCGCTCTGGTCTGGCTGTTCGCCACCGGTCGCAGCTGGATCGGCGCCGAGGCCACCGATGCCGGCTGGGCGCTGGCCATCGTCATGCTGCTGACCTTGCCTGGCTACAGGCTCGGCCGCTTCGGTGCCGACGACGTCAAGCTGATGGGCGCACTGGCCCTCGCCACCAGCCCGCAATACGTGCTCGGCACCTTCATCGGCGCCGGCGTCAGTGTGCTGGTGTGGCTGCTCACCCGCCGACGCCTGTGGACCCTGCTCAACCCCAAAGTGAAGAAGCGGTTGCAAACCCTGACTGAAGAAATGGGCGACAAACAGGCCTTCGTACCCTATGTGCTAACAGGTTTTCTTCTAACGGCGGTATGGATCCAATGAGTCAACCTATGGTCCGATACCTTGTACATGCCTTGTACAAAATCGCAACGTAGGACTATTTTTAAGCTGCCAGAGCGTCTGGCCCGGGAGCAGGGCCGCATACGAACAGGGAGTTGATCGTGTCCAGACCTTTCAGTGATGTGAAGATTTTAGTGGTCGATGATCAGCCAGTCATCGTCGAACAGCTGTGTGAGTTTCTTGAAACCCAGGGTTACCACTGCCTGCCGGCCCATTCCACCGACGAAGCCCTCGAGCGCTACATGGCCGACGAGGCCATTGGCCTGATCATCTGCGACCTGCACATGCCCGAGCGCGATGGTATCGAACTGGTTCGCGCGCTCAAGGAAATCACCGGGCAGCGCATATTCGAAGCCATCATGCTGACTGGGCGCGCGGATAAACAGGATGTGATCCGTGCCCTGCGTGAAGGCTTTGCCGATTACTACCAGAAGCCCATGAACCTCGATGAGCTGCTCGAGGGCGTGCGCCGCCAGGATGAGGCCCTGCAAGAGCGCCAGCGCAACGTCCGCGCCTTGGGCGGGTTGAACCAGCGGTTGCAGGATCTGGCCGACTCGGTGGAGGAACTGTACCAGGACTTGGAAAAAGCCCGTGGCCAAGGCACCCACCGACGCGCCAGCGATGTGGAAGACAGTGAGAGCGAGCTACCGGCAGGGTTCGAGAAGCTGTCGCCGCGCCAACTTGAAGTGGCGCGGCTGGTGAGCAAGGGCAAGACCAACTACCAGATTGCCTGTGAGCTGGGCATTACCGAAAACACGGTGAAGCTGTATGTGTCGCAGGTACTGCGCCTGACCCACATGCACAACCGCACCCAGTTGGCACTGGCGCTGACGCCCAGTTCGTCACCGATTCACCAGCGGTTTACTACCCATTGAGTGATTGACTCAGCATCACCGGGGCTGCTCTGCAGCCCCTACAGTTGAAGGCCAACACTCAAGGTCAAGCCGGGGGCACGGTCCAGACTGTCCAAGGCCACATCCGCCAGCGGTTTTGCCACCTCCAACGCAACATTGAAAAGCCGCCCATCTTCCAACCGTACACCAAGTGCCGCCGAAGCCAGGTGGGCATCCTCCACCGATTCCCGGTTATGCCAGGTCTGCGCCGCATCCACTGCCAAATACGGCTGTACCAGCGCCAACCTGCTACCCCGCATGCTGTAGCTCACCTCGTAAGCCACACCCCAACCCTTGTCTCCGTCGGACTGATCACGGGGATAGCCACGCCCGAAGCTCTGCCCACCAAACCCCACCCGTTCGCTATCGAGCAGCCGGTCATCACTCCAGTACAACGCGCCAGACACCACACCCTGCCAACTCGCTGACAGCGGGTCACTTGCAGCCCCGACAATCTGAACCGCAAAAAGTCCATGTCGTAGTCGGCATCGCTGCGGGCGCCCAGGTAATCGAGGCCTTGGTAGACCCCGGCACTGACAATGCGCAGGCGACTACCTTCCACTTTGCGCCAGTCGCCCTCGAAGGACAGCGCGCGCACTGAAGTGTCGTAGTCCCGTGACGAAGACTGCCGCTCTTCGACATGTTCGCTGACCGCATACACGTGCCCCTGTACGGCCTTAGCCGGTCACACCCGTTATCTGCAAGCGTCGGTGCTGGCCCGAATGCCGTCGAACGCCTACTCGCTGACCTGGAACGCCACCCTCGCCGTCTCGCCGCTTTCATCCAGCGCACTGAGCTCGGCCTGTCCGGCCTGCGGCAAGCGAAGCAGCAGGCTGTCCTGCCCCTGGGTTTCGCCCAAGGGCTGGCCATTGAGGAACCACCAGCGCCGCCCGCCGCCACCCAAGGCCGATACATAGAGTTGCAACGGCTCGCTGCTGGTGGCCGGGCGGCGCAGGTTGTCGCCGGGGCGCACGCCGACGATCGACAGCGGCGGTGCGCTGGCCGGCACCTGCGGCGGGCAAGCCGGGTCGATGGCCGGCAGGCGCAACGCCCGCCGCTCGACACGGGGTAGCCAAGGCTCCAGCGGGGCCGGCCACAACGCGATGTCACGGGCCTTGGCGCTTGGGCAGCTACCATCCACGCGCAGCCCCTGCTCGTTGACCCACACGCGCTCACGCAGGCCCAGGCCCAGCGGCTGATCGGCAGCTTGCAGGGTTGGCGGCGTGGTGCCATCCAGGGTCCAGGCAAAACGCTGTCGCCGGCAGTTGGGGTCCTGCTTGCTCATCGGCTGGCCCAGCGGCCAACAGATCGCCGCCACCCCGATATTCGCCGGTACTCGCTCCACCGGCACGCTGATGCCGCGCTGGCTGTCGCGGTTGCTCAGCAGGTCATGCACCTGCAGCATCAGTGGCGCCGCCGAGGCCAGGCCGAACTGGCCGGGTACCGGCGTGCCATCGGGGCGGCCGATCCACACGCCGATCAGGTAGCGCGGGCTCACGCCAATCGACCAGGCATCGCGAAAGCCATAGCTGGTGCCTGTTTTCCAGGCCAGTTGCGGGCGCTGCACCAACTCGGCATGCGGGTCGCGGTCCGGGCGCGCCTGGCCACTGAGAATGCGCCGGATGATCCATGCCGCGCCAGGCGACAGCAGGCGCCGTTCAATCAATGGATCCTGCGGTTGCAAGCGTACCCTCGCACTGTTGCCACCGCGCGCGAAGGCTGCATAACCACCCACCAAGTCTTCCAGCCGGCTACCGGCGCCACCGAGGATCAACGACAGGTTGGGCTCGGCCAGCGGCGGTAGTATCAGCGGCATACCCGCCATTCGCAGTTGCGCGGCAAAGCGTTTCGGGCCGTAGGCCTCCAGCAATTGCACTGCCGGCAAGTTGAGTGACAGGGCAAGCGCCGAACTGGCCGACACCGGCCCGCTGAAGCCCATGGAGAAGTTACCGGGCCGGTAGTCGCCATAGCGGCGTGGCACGTCCTGCAGCAGCGATTCAGAATGGATCAGGCCATCATCCAGCGCCATGCCGTACAGAAACGGCTTGAGCGTAGAGCCCGGCGAACGTAGCGAACGCACCATGTCGACATGCCCGAAGCGACGCTCATCAGCCAGGTCGATCGAGCCCAGGTAGGCACGCACCGCCATGGTCTGCGCTTCAACCACCAGGATCGCGGCGGAGGTGCGCTCCGGCAGCCGTGAGCGCCAACCTAGCAGCAAATCCTCCAGGCGCCGCTGTAGCGCGGCATCGAGGGTGGTACGGATCAGCGGTGGGCTGTCGGCGCTGTTCAGCCTTCTGGCGAGCAAGGGCGCCAAGGCGGGCTCCTGGCGTGGTGCCAGAACCAGCGGCTCTTCGGCTGCCTCGCGGATCTGCTGCGCAGGCCATATCTGGTATTCGGCCAGACGCTGCAGCACCTTGTCGCGGGCACGCTGGGCACGCGCGGGATGGCGGTCCGGCCGTAGCCGGCTGGGCGCCTGTGGCAGTACCGCCAGCAGCGCTGCTTCGGCCGGGGTCAGGTGCATGGGTGATTTGCCCAGGTACGCCCAGCTGGCTGCGGCAACGCCCTGCAAGGTGCCGCCAAAGGGTGCGCGGTCAAGGTAGATCTGCAAGATTTCGCGCTTGGACAGATGCCACTCCAGCTGCGCCGTACGCCACAGTTGGCGCAGTTTGCCAGACAGGGTACGTTCATGCGGGTCGAGCAGCCGTGCCACCTGCATCGACAGCGTGCTGCCGCCCGACACCACGCGTCCGCCGCGCAGGTTCAGCCAGGCGGCTCGGGCCAGGGCCAGCGGGTTGACCCCGGGATGGCGGTAGAACCAACGGTCCTCGTAAGTCAGCAAGGCCTGCAGGTACAACGGAGAGACTTCGTCAGGGCTGACCGGGTAGCGCCAGACACCCTCGGCATCGGCAAAGCGCCACAACGGCGTGCCGTCTTCGGCCACCACCACCCGGGCCAGGTCGTCGCCCGGCATGGGCAGCGGCCAGATGCGGTCAGCCAGCCACACCAGGCCACACAGCACCAGCAAGCCGATTACCGTGGCACGCAACCACTTGCCCGCACGCGTGCACGGCCGCGCTAAGCTTGGCATCGGGAACCGACCTGGCCAGGTGATGGCCAAAGGCTTGGGAACGGCAACCTCGCCGAATCGTTCATCAGGAAACAACTATGCATGTAGAAGGTTTTTTCGAGTGGCTGGGCCAGGCACTGGGGTCGTTGATCCGCTTCATCGTCGACGCATTGAGCGGGCTGTTCAACCTGCTGGCCAATGCTGGCGGCAATTTCATCGACGGCCTGGCGCGCACACTGGGCATGGACACCTCGCTGCTCAGCATCCTGGCCCTGATCGTCGGCCTGATGCTGCTGTACTCGGCCATCCGCGCGTTCATGCGCGCCTCGATCATCCTCGGGATCATCTGGCTGGTGCTGGGGTTGTGGGTGATGAGCTGGGTGATTCACTGAGCAGCTGCAAGCTGCAAGCTGCAAGCTGCAAGAAGGCATGTGTATGCCACTCGGCTTGTAGCTTGTAGCTTGTAGCTTGTAGCTCCCAAATTACCGGGCTTTTACGGTCATCTCCCCTTGCCCATCCCCCACGGCCTGCAGGTTCGGCCGGTACATCGACTCAACCTGCGGCGGCGGCACGCGATAGGTGCCCGGGGTCACCGCCCGCGCCAGGTACAACAGGTGGGTGGTGCCGTAGCCGTCGAGCTTGAGCGCGGCAACATAACGGTCATCACGGTACTCCTGGTGCACCACGCTGGCATTCTGCATCGACTCGCGCCATTCCTTCACCGCGGTGCTGGCGTTGTCCAGGCTGGCAGCACTCTGCGCCAAGTTCTGGTTTTCCAGTTCCAGGCCTGCAGGCAGCAAGTCCACCACCAAGGCATCCGGCACGCGGTCTTCGGCCTTGAGCGCCAGGTGCACCAGCACCAGGTCGCCGCTGCGCAGGTTATGCAGGTCCAACGGCTGGCCATTCATGCCCAGGTATTCACGGCGAATCTGCATACCATTGCCGCCGGCGGCAGGCGCCTGACGGGGGTAACCGGACAAGGTCAGCTGCTGGTACAGCGTCTCGCTGCCTTCGTTCTGCACGCTCAGCGGCGAAGCCAGCAACGGGCCTTCCAGCTTCATGCCGGCTTCGGCATTGTTGAACTCGCGCACCTCGCCAGCGGTGTCCAGGCGGGCCTGCCACTTGCCTTCCGGCTTGCCCAACAGACCACGGCCGGCCAGGAACAGTGCATTGCGCTCCTGGGTCGACAACCAGCGGTTGGCCGCCAGTTCGTCCGACAAGGCGAACAGCCGCTGGTCGACCTGGCTGCTGGCCAGATTGCTCTCCTGCAACAAGGCCAGGATCAACGCCTGATCGCGCAGTGCGCTGCCGTAGTCCGCCATCCAGCCTTTGCCACGGCTAATGCCCAGGCCCGCCTGCAAAGCCTGCTCGGCTCGCGGCTTGTCGCCCATCTTGTCCAGTGCCACTGCCAGTTGTACCAGCGGCAAGCCGGAACGCGCATCGGCACGGCGCTCGAACAGGCCACGCAAAGCACCCAACGGCGCCTGCTGGCTGCGTGACAGCACCAGCGCTGCATAGGCCTGCACGGCGAAGCGGGTGTGGTCGGCGTTTTCGCTGTAGTCCACTTCGATCAGATTGCGCTCTTGCAGGTAGCGCAGCAGGCGCTCGCTGGCCTTCTTCAGCGCCTCAGCCGGCACGCCGTAACCTTGGTCACGGGCACGCAGCAGGAAGTCGGTGACGTAGGCAGTCAGCCAGTACTCTTCTTCGCTGTCCGAACTCCACAGGCCAAAGCTGCCGTTGTAGCGCTGCATGCCCAACAGGTGCTCGATGCCCATCTCGATCTTTCGCTTGCGCACGTCCGCCGGCTCGCCCTTGATGCCCAGGCGCTTGAGGCTCTCGGCATCGGCGTACAACGACGGGTAAAGGCCACTGGTGGTCTGCTCAAGGCAACCGTAGGGGTAGGCTTCCAGGGCGCGAATCTGCTCCGCCAGATTCAGCGGTGGCCGGCTCGACAAGGCCAGGCTGGCTTCCAGGCCGGCAGGCTCGAAGGCCGCCAGGTCTGCTTCGGGCAGTGTCCATGGCTGGTCTTTCAGGGCCACGCGGTAGTGTTTGAGCATCGCCGGGTAGGCCGGGCGCACGCCCAACGTCCACTCCCGCTTGAACGCGGTGGTCGGCTCGTTTGGCAGTTGCAGGCCTGTGACCCGCACATGCACCTTGCCTTGCCCCAGGCCGCCCTGGGCCTGCACCGGGATCATCAGCGTCGAGCGCTGGCCTTCGGCCAGGGCAACGCTTTGCACAGCGTTGGCCGCCAGGTTCAGTTGCCCTTCGGTGGTGATTTCAACGTTCAGCTGCTGAGCGCGGCCCGACAGGTTGGCCAAATCCAGCGCCAGACTGGTGCGGTCGCCTCCGGCCAGGAAGCGCGGCGCCGACAGTTCGGCGATCAGCGGTGCGGCCACCACGGTCTTGCCTTCGGCCATGCCGAAGTGGTCTTCGGTCCAGGCCTGGGCCATCAGCCGCAGCTCGCCGTTGAAGTCGGGGATATCGACCGTGGCCTCGCCCTCGCCCTTGTCGTCCAGAGTCACCGGCAGGCTCTGCTGGGCGACGATGGTCACCGTGGTATTAGGGCGCTTGCCCCCTTTGGCCATGGCCGCGTCACCACCGAACGCCAGGCTGGCCAGGCGGCCCTGCCCGGCTTCGATCAGCTGGCCGTAGATGTCCAGCTGGTCGGCTCCATAGGCCTTGCGCCCGAACAGGCTGGCGAACGGGTCGGGGGTTTTGAAGTCGGTAATGTTGAGGATACCCACGTCCACCGCCGACAACAGCACATGCACCTGCTTGGGCACGCTGCCATCCGCATTGGCGGCCTTTACCTTCACGGTCAGCGGCTGTTTCGGGCGCATTTTCTCCGGTGCCTGCAGGCTCACCGCCAACTTGCGCTCGGCGCGGTCCAGCGGCAGGTGCAGCACACCCACCGAACGCTTGGGCGTGGCGTTGGCCTTGCGCTCACCCGGGCGGATCACCAGCGCGCTGATATACAGGTCGTGGCGGGCCCAGGCTTTGTCCAGTTGCACATCGAAGGTCTTGCCCTCGGCGGGCACGTCGATTTCCTGCCACCACAGCGGGCCATCGCTGGACTCGATCATCAGGTAGCCGCTACCTGCGGCAGGCGGGGTGACGGTAACCTTGGCCGTGGCACCGTCGGCGTAGGACGGTTTGTCCAGCGCCAGCTTGACCTGGTCGGGGCGTACGGCACCGCCTTCAGCGTTGTCCTGGGCGCGGTAGCCGGCCCAGAAGCGTTCGCTGGAAACCAAGCCAGTTTGCGGGTCTTCCACCTCGACGCGGTAAGGGCCCCATTCAACCTGGAAGCTCAGCTTGGCAGTGGAGCCGGCCTTGACGCTGACCGTCTCTTCGCTCTGAGTGAGGAACTTTTCGTTGTAGGCGTAGCTCCAGCCGTCGCTCTGCGAGTAGTTCCAGTAGTAGTCGCGGCGCTCACGAATCAACCGCACCTTGAGGTCATCGGCCGCCAGCTTGTTGCCATCGCGGTCGGCCACCAGTACCTCGAATTCCACCGGCCCGTCACTGTCGGTTTCCTCGCCATCGAACAGGCCACGCAGGCCCGGCAAGCGCTCGGCTGGCCAGATCGGCTGCTCCAGGCGCCGGGTGATCGGACGGCCACCCGACTCCTGCAAGCTGGCTTGCACGGTCAGTTGCAGCGGCGAGCGGGCTTCGGCCCAGCGGCTTTCGATATCGACCACCGCCTTGCCCGCCTGGTCGAGGGTGACTTCGTCCAGTTCCAGATCCTGATTCAGCTCGGTTTCGGTGACCGAACCGAACTGGTAGCCCGGCAGAGCGGGCACCGCCTCGCGCAGGGGGCGCACATAAGCCTGGCCACTCAGGCGATTACCGGCAGCCGGGGCGCCATAGAGGTAACGGCCATTGACCTGGATGCGCGCATCTTCATCCGGCGACAGTGGCGTGCTGCTGCCCTTCAGCTCCAGGGCGAGGCGCTCAGGCAGGAAGTCTTCGACGAGGAACTCATACACCTGCTTGCGCCCGCCGCCCAGGTCGAGCAGCAACTGCCAGCGCCCGGTCGGGGCTTCGGTGGCCAGTTGCAGCTGGTATTGGTACAAGCCATTGCTGTCGGCTTCCCAGACGAATTTGCGGCTGACCTGCTCATCCGGGCGGCGCACTTCAACGCTGACGGGTTGGGCTTTGACGGGTTTGCCGTCCTGGTCGCGCAGCAGGCCGTTGAGCAGCACGGTTTCGCCTGGGCGATACAGGTCACGCGGGCCGAAGATGAAAAACTGCAGCGGGTTGGCCTGGGGGCCGGTGATGTCGAATTCGGCCAGGTCCAGCGCGGCGGTGTTCAGGCGCAGCAGGGTGGTGTGCACACCTTGGGTGGCGATCAGGGTATCGGCCTTGGGGGTGATCGGCAGCTGGGCGTGGCCTTTGCCATCGGTGCTGGCCTGCGCCAGCAACTTGCCCTTCTCGTCATGGATTTCGAGATTGACGCCGCTCAACGCCTTGCCGCCTTCCAGCGCCTGCGCGAACACGTCCAGGCGGTCGCGGTAACGGTGTGCCGACACGCCGATGTCACTGAGGGTGAACAGGGTCGCCGGCTGCGAGTAGTCATAGGTGCCCGAGGCGCGCATCACTGCCAGGTACACGCCCGGATCCTGCAGTGGCTTGATGCCGGCGATGGGCAGCAGCACGGTTTCGCGGGTGTTACGGGCGGGGTTGAGGTCGAAGCGGCCGCTGTAGACCAGCTCGGCCATGTCCAGGGTTTCCTTGGACTGGTAGTAGTACAGGCTGCTGTTGCGCCCCCAGCTGGCCAGGAAGGTGGAGAGCATTTCCGGCTTCACCCGGAAGAACTCGACATCGACCTTGTCGACGTTAAGGGCAATCACCGGCAGCCCTTCGGCCAGGCGCGTGGGCAGCAGCGAACCACGGCTGGCAAAGCCGATGGTCGGCTGCATGTCGCGGGTTTCCAGCCGGGTGACCGACTCGCTGTCCAGTTGCTTGCCGTTGACCGCGAGCAGGCCCTTGTCCACGGTCAGCACCAGCTTGCGCTGTGGTTCCAGGTGGCGCAGGCGCAGTTCCATCTGGTTGTCAGAGAGTTCCCAGGCGCCGTCGAGCTTGCCTTTGACGGTGTCGACCAGGTGTACCTTGGTGGCAAAGTCCTGCTTGGCATCCAGCGGTGCGGAGAAGCTGATCGACAGCGTGGCCGCGCCATCGAGCTGCACTTCGGATACGTCCAGCACCGTGAGTTCGCGGCCCTCGTAGCGCTTGGCGAGCACGGCGGGGTCTTCGCGTTTGGGTGCAGCGGCTTCGGCGGGCGCTGTAGCGACTGGCTTCTGCGCCGGCGCAGGTTTGTCTGGCGTGGAAGAGTCACAGGCACTGAGCAAGGCCAGCGCGCAGGCCAGCAACAATCCTTTGTTGAACATGGAATAGGAACTCTTTGGCAGCGTGTACGTGAGGGCAGCAACTATAGCGCAAGGTTGGGTGCAACACCCGGCGCTGCGCGCAAGCTGAGACCATCGTCGCGCTAAATGGTTGCCTGATCGTTACACTAGCGCATTCGTTGAAGCGGGGGCGCAAAGCGGCCCCCAATTGACCAAGGACTCCAATGTCGCAACTGACCACCGACTGGCGCCACCGCCCCACCCACCGCAAGGTCTGGGCGCTGGCCGCTCCGATGATCCTGTCCAACATCTCCGTACCCTTGGTAGCCTTGGTCGACAGCGCGGTCATCGGCCACCTCCCCCACGCCCACCAGCTGGGCGCCGTGGCCGTGGGCGCCACACTGTTCACCTTCATGGTCGGTCTGATGGGCTTCCTGCGCATGGGCGCCACCGGTTTCGCCGCCCAGGCCGCCGGCCGAGGTGACGGCGCAGCGCTGCGTCAGGTGCTGGTCCAAGGGCTGCTGCTGGCGGTCGGCTTCGCCCTGCTGATTGGCCTGCTGGCCCTGCCGTTCAGCCAGCTGGCACTGCAGGCGATGCAACCCAGCGCCGCCCTTCAGCAATCCACTGAAGACTTCTTTCATACCCGCCTGCTGGGCCTGCCTGCGGCACTGGCCAGCTACGCGCTGGTCGGCTGGTTCCTGGGCACCCAGAACGCCCGGGCACCGCTGGCTATTCTGCTGACCACCAACCTGCTGAACATCGTCCTGAACCTGTGGTTCGTTCTGGGGCTGGACTGGGGGGTGCTGGGTTCGGCGCGGGCGTCGGTGATTGCAGAATGGAGTGCTGCCCTGCTCGGCCTGGCCCTGACCCGCCCGGCACTGCGGGCTTACCCAGGGCAGATCGTGTGGGCAGCGCTCAAGCGCTGGCAGGCCTGGCGACCGCTGCTGTCGGTCAACCGCGACATCTTCCTGCGCAGCCTGGCGCTGCAACTCGTGTTTCTGCTGATTACCGTGCAAGGCGCACGCCTGGGCGAGGCCACCGTGGCGGCCAACGCCCTGCTGCTCAACGGCCTGCTGCTGACCGCCTACGCACTCGACGGCCTGGCGCATGCGGTCGAAGCCCTGTGCGGCCACGCCATCGGCGCCCGCGACCGGGATACCCTGCGCCGCTCGCTGGTGGTCGCGTGTGGCTGGTCGCTGATTACCAGCCTGGGATTTGCCGCACTGTTCTTGCTGGGTGGGCACCTGTTTATTGACTTGCAGACCGATATCGAGAGCGTGCGGGCGGCGGCTTATCCGTACTTGCCGTACCTGGCACTGCTGCCGTTGATTGCGGTGTGGAGTTATTTGCTAGACGGTTTGTTCATCGGTGCGACCCGGGCACGGGAGATGCGCAATGCGATGTTGGTGTCAGTCGCGATTGCACTGCCGATGGCGGTAGGCATGAGCGGATTCGGCAACCATGGGTTGTGGTTGGCGTTTCTCGGGTTCATGGGGTTGCGGGCGGTGACGCTGGGATGGGTGGGGTGGCGGTTGCAGCAGAGCGGTGAGTGGGTTCGGTAATGCTGGAAGGGTATGCCGTGGGTGTTGCAGCGCCTTTGAGATCGCGCGGGCGGCGCGCGATCTCATAGGCGCTACAGCACTCAAGACGACAGATAGGAAGACCGCGTCAACCCAAGACGCAACGCATCCAGGAACTGGGTCCGCTCACGCGCAGTGATCTTGGCACTGGCCACCTTGTCGCGGTAGTGGGTCATCAACTCCTCCGGCGACAGGTGCACATAGCGCAGCATGTCTTCGATGGTGTCGTGGGTTTCAATACCGGCGTGATACACGCTACCGTCGGCATTCTGGTAGATGTTCACCGAGTCGGTATCACCGAACAGGTTGTGCATGTCCCCCAGAATTTCCTGGTAGGCCCCCACCAGGAACACGCCCAGCAAGTAGTCCTCGCCCTCTTTCACCGCATGCACCGGCATGCTGGTCTCGATGCTCTGCTCGTCGACGTACTGGTTGATCTTGCCGTCGGAGTCGCAGGTCAGGTCCTGCAGCACGGCGCGGCGCATCGGCTCTTCGTCCAGGCGGTGCAGCGGGATGATCGGCAGCACCTGGCCGATGGCCCAGGTGTCCGGCAGGCTCTGGAACACCGAGAAGTTGCAGATGTACTTGTCGGCGAGCTTGTCGTTCAGCTCGTCCAGTACCTGGCGGTGCGAGCGCTGGCGGGCCTTGAGCGAATTGTGCAGGCGGCGGCACACGGCAAAGTAGCACTGCTCGGCCAGGGCTTTCTCGCCCAGGGTGATCTTGCCATCGGCATACTGCGCCGCCACGTCACCCATGTAATGGGTGGCGCGCCAGTAAGTCTCGGTCACCATCTCGATGTCGGTCGGGCCCAGCAGGTCGACCAGCCACTGCACCGTCTCGGGCAGGGCTTCCTTGTTCTCGATGGTCGGCACGTCGTCGTTGTGTTTCTCGACGTCGGTGACCTGAATCACCAACATGGCGTGGTGCGCGGTCAACGAACGGCCACTCTCGGAGAAGATGTGCGGGTGCGGCAGGCCCTGCGCGTCGCAGAACTCCTTGAGCATGCCCACCACCACGCCGGCATAGTCGTCCATGTCGTAGTTGATGGAACTGGCATTGCGCGAGTGGGTACCGTCGTAGTCCACCCCCAGGCCACCGCCCACGTCGATGTGGTCCACCGGCAGGCCCAGCGCACGCAGCTCGCCGTAGTAACGGATGGCTTCCTTGAAGCCGTGCTGGTAGTCGGCCAGGTTGGCGATCTGCGAGCCCATGTGGAAGTGCAGCAGGCGGATGCCCTGATCCAGGCCAGCATCGCGGAAGCGCTGTACCACAGAGAGCAACTGAGCGGCAGACAAACCGAACTTGGACTTTTCACCACCGGTGTCGGCCCACTTGCTCGAAGCCAGTGACGACAGGCGCACGCGCAGGCCGACCTGGGGTTTCACCTTGAGCTCGGCGGCTTCTTCGATCACCAGAGCCACTTCCGACTCTTTCTCGATGACGATGAACACGTTGTGGCCCAGCTTCTGGCCCATCAGTGCCAAGCGGATGAACTCGCGGTCCTTGTAGCCGTTGCAGACGATGGTGCCGCCCTTTGGCGCCAGCGCCAGCACGGCCAGCAGCTCGGGCTTGGAGCCGGCTTCCAGGCCAATCGACACGTTCTGCGTGGCGATGATGTTTTCCACCACGGCTTCTTGCTGGTTGACCTTGATCGGGTACAGCGCGGTGTACTTGCTCTGGTATTCCAGGCGCGCGATGTTGGCGTCGAACGCGCCGGTCAGTTGGCGAACGCGGTCCTGCAGAATGTCGGGGAAGCGTACCAACAGTGGCAGCGACAGGCCGCTCTGACGCAGTTCGTCGACCTGTTCGAACAGGTCGATCGGCGCGCTCTTGGGGCCGTTGGGGCGCACTTCGACGCGCCCGGCTTCATTGATGGCGAAATAACCAGCGCCCCAATGGCGGATGCCATAAACACTGCGGCTGTCGGCCACGGTCCATTGGCTACCATCGTCTTTGCGTGTGCGTCGTACGGACATTCAAGTCCCCTATAGATAAGTCGAAGACACTGCCCCGCAGGCAGCGGAGCGAGTGTAAAAGCTGAAAATGACGATTCATCCGTGCCCAGGCATAGACCTTGACCACGGGAACGAGTTTAGAAAGCGCTGGGCAAAAAATCGCCCGACGGCCTCAGCCGCCGGACTTTTTCGCCTTGAAACCCTGTTTGGTCAGCTCGCCGATCAACAGCTCGACATGGTCGCCCTGGATCTCGATCACTCCGTCCTTCAGGGCGCCACCGGTACCACAGCGGCGCTTGAGCGTGGTCGCCAGCTCCTTGAGCTGGTCGAGCGGCAGCGGCACACCGGTGACGGTGGTCACGGTCTTGCCGCCACGGCCTTTGCTCTCACGGCGCACACGGGCAATGCCGTCGCCTTCGGGGATGATTTGTTGCTTGCAGATGCAGGCGTCCACCGGCTGGCCACAGTCGGGGCAGTGTCGACCGGCATCGGTGGAGTACACGAGACCGCCAAGGGCGGAAAAGGAAGAAGCTTTCTTGGCCACTTTTGTTCCTCTGTGCTGAGGACAAAAACTGGTCGTGCCTTGGGGTAGAGGCCGACCGCGAAGCCCCACTCTGGCAGGGGCGGCGCTACTGCCGCAAGATCCTGCGACAGCCCGAAAAGGGCGCGCAGTTTAACGATAAATGGGGCGGTTGCTAAGTACTGGATTGCGGCATTTTGCGAATGTTTTGCGACCATCCGGCCAATGGGGCTGCTTTTCAGCCCCAACTTTACTTCAGGCTGGCCTTGTAGCGCTGTAGCGCCGCCAAGGAGTCCGGGCAGTAAGGCTTCGTCAGGCTTTCCTCTTCAGCCAACTCAAGGCTGACGAAACGCGCCTCGATGACCTCTTCCGGCTGCAAACGCAACGGCGCATCCGACACCGCCGAATACACCGCACACCACAAACGGTTGTCGGGCTGGTCAAAATAGAACCGCTCGTGAAACCGCAGCTCCACCCCTTCAATGCCCAACTCCTCGGCCAGCTCACGCGCCGCCGACTCGGCATAACCCTCACCGGCAGTCACCATGCCGCCCGCCGCCACATCCCAGTACCCCGGGTACAGCGCTTTGCTCAAGGTCCGCCGGTGCACGCACAACTCACCGGCACTGTTGAACAGCAGAATGAACGTGCAACGCCCGATCAAAACCCGCTCGCGCAGCTCAGCACGCGGCAACGCCCCTAGCACCTGGTCGGCTTCGTCCACCCAGGTGACCAGTTCGCGGTCGGAAGCCGCCCGGTGGGCGGCCTCGTTTGGGCTGATGGCCATTATCAACCCTGCGACAGCAGCTGACGCAGGTCGATGACCGCAGCGTTGGCCCGGGAAATGTAGTTGGCCATGACCAGCGAGTGGTTGGCCCACATGCCGAAGCCACTGCCGTTGAGCACCATCGGGCTCCACAGTGGCTCTTGCGAGGCTTCCAGCTCACGAATGATCTGACGCACGCTGACTGTGGCGTTCTTCTTCGCCAGCACGTCGGCAAAGTCCACCTCGATGGCGCGCAGCAGGTGCGACAGCGCCCAGGCCTGGCCACGGGCTTCGTAGAACACGTTGTCGATCTGCAGCCATGGGGTTTCCACCAGCTCTTCATCCACCTGCGGCGCCTGGCCGGCAACCACCGACTCGGTCTTCAGCGTGGAGTTCAGCTTCACCCGGCCAACGCTGGCCGACAGGCGCTGCGACAGCGAGCCCAGGCGGGTGGCCACGTCACCCAGCCAGTTGTTCAGGTTGTCGGCACGGGTGTAGAAGATCGCGCCCTTGTCGCCGGCAGCCAGGCGGGTCTGGTAGCGGCCCAGCGACTTGATGCCCTCTTCGAACTCCGACTCGCTCGATGGCAAGATCCAGCTCTTGTTGTCGAAGTTGAAGCGCGGCTCGGCCTTGGCCAGGTCGGCGTCTTCGGTGGACTGCGACTGCGAACGGGCAAAGTCCTTGCGCAAGGCGCGGGACAGGTCGCGTACCTGGACCAGCACGCCGTATTCCCAGCTCGGCATGTTGTCCATCCACAGCCCGGGCGGGAAGCGGTCGTTGGAAATGTAGCCGCCCGGCTTGTTCAGCAAGGTGCCGGCCACGGTCTTGAGGGTTTCGAGGGTGGTATAACCCACCACCATCTGCTGGCCGGTGCGCTCGGCAGCGGCTTGGGCATTCTGCTGCACCGGGAACAGCGCAGGCTCCTGGCTCCAGTACCAGCCCAGGCCGATACACACCAGCAGGTACAACCCGATCAGGGTCCCTAGGGCACGGCTCCAAAGGCCGCCAAGGTAGCTACGGGCAGCAGCGCCGCGGCCATCGACACGCTCGCGGGGCTCGGCTTTGGCCTCGCGGTTTTTCCAGTCCAGCATGGCTTTGTCCTTAATCAGTCACGACGGTTCAGGGGCTTGGACCACAGGCCTGCGCCAGGGTGCCACGGCAAGCCCGTGTGGCAGCACTATAAAGCAGACACCCCCGTACGCATAAGCGACCAATCGGTCAGCAACTGAATATTCGTTCTGGCCGCTTTGTTGATGCAGGGCACTCACGTATTCGGAAAGAGCTGCTAGCATAGAGCCATCATTGCCCCTGCACACCCCAACCTATAAGTAGCCAGGACATGAGCAAAGCAGTCGAGCCGAGCCCGCAGTGCCCCGCCCAGCAGCTGACGCGTAGCGGCCTGCGCAAGGATGACCCGCTCGACCAGGTGCTGCTGCCGCCCCTGCGCAAACCGGTGTACATCCTGCTGCAGGACCACGAGCGCGCCCAGCGCCTGGCCCAGCAGCTGGAATTCTTCGGCCTGGTGGTGCAAGCGCTGCCCAGCGCTGCGGCGCTCTGCGCTTCAATCAACGAATACCCACCCTCGGCCATCATCATGGACGTCGACTTCACCGGTGCAGGCCAAGGCTTGCTGCTGGCCGCCCGGGTGCAGCAGGCGCTGGCGCAACCTGTTCCGCTGCTGTTCTTCAGCCACCACGAAGCCGACACTCCGACCCGCCTGGCCGCCGTGCGCGCGGGTGGCCAGGATTTTCTGACCGGCAGCCTTGAAGCTTCCAGCCTGCTGGAAAAAGTCGAACTGCTGACCCACATCACCCAGCAAGACCCGCTGCGCGTGCTGATCATCGACGACTCACGCACCCAGGCCCTGTACACCGAGCGCGTGCTGGCCGGTGCCGGTATGGTGACCCGCAGCCTGACCGACCCGATCCGTACCATGGCGGAGCTTGCCGACTTCCAGCCCGACCTGATCATTCTCGACCTGTACATGCCAGCCTGTACCGGCCCGGAGCTGGCCAAGGTGATTCGCCACAGCGACCGCTACGTGAGCGTGCCGATCATCTACCTGTCTGCCGAAGACGACCTGGACAAACAGCTGGACGCCATGAGCGAAGGTGGTGATGACTTCCTGACCAAACCGTTTCGCTCACGCCACCTGATCACCACCGTGCGCAACCGCGCCGCCCGTGCCCGGCACCTGAAGGCGCGTATGGTGCGCGACAGCCTGACCGGGCTGTACAACCACACCCACATCCTGCAACTGCTGGAAGACTGCAGCTTCCGCGCCCGCCGTGAACAGCAACCGTTGAGCTTTGCCATGCTCGACATCGACCATTTCAAGAAGATCAACGATCGCCATGGCCACCCCATGGGCGACCGGGTGATCAAGAGCCTGGCCCTGTTTCTCAAGCAGCGTTTGCGCAAGACCGATTTCATCGGCCGCTACGGTGGCGAGGAGTTCGCCATTGTCATGCCCAACACCGCGCTGGACGCAGCACACAAGGTGCTGGACGAAATCCGCCGGCGCTTTGCCGAGATTCTCTACCCGGCGCAACCCCGGGATTTGCAGTGCACGTTCAGTGCCGGCGTGGTGCAGCTGGATGACGGGCTCGATGCGCTGACCATGGCCAGTGCGGCGGACGAGGCGCTGTACCGGGCCAAGCATGCCGGGCGTAACTGTGTAGTGCGGGTAGAACCCTGAGCAGTTTTAGCAATACAGGCACTGTGCCACTTTTTTCTGACGCCAGCCCTTGTCGTCATCACCCGGTCACAAAATCGCAATAACTTCAGGCGCCTACCTCTACTCCCCTGCGCAGGAAGTTCGCGGCTATGCGCCTGAAGTGGCTGACCAATTTCAACACCCTGTTGCTGGTGACCGTGTGTCTCGCCTTGGGCGCCACCTTGTGGTGGTCGCAGCGCGCCCTCGAGCGCCCCTACCAGATGATGGAGCGTTACCTGGGCCTGTCTCAGCAGTTTCAGAACCAGACGGCACGCAACATCCAGGCGTACCTGGCCAGCGGCGACGCACTTCGCCATGCCGCCGCCATGGAGGGCGACCAGCAATTGCAGGCCGCCCTGGCCGACTGGCCCGTTGAGCTGGCCGACAAACTGCGCCCCAGCCTGGACAGCCTGCAGGCTTTTACTGCCAATGAGCTGCTGGCCGCTGGCAAACTGGCCGGCGACCCACAAGCCCTGCTGCTGCAGGCCGAGCGGGAGCTGGGAGCCAACGTCGAACAACTGGCCGGCTACGCTCGCGACAGCGGCAACGCCGATGCCAACCGCTACCTGTTGCCATTGCTCGATGCCACTGTGCACCTGAGCCGCCTTTCGCTGGCCCGGGACAAACTGGTCAACAGCGGCCGCCCGGAGCTTGCCGACGAGGTGGAGCGCGAGCTGCAACTGATCCGCGCCCAGGCTCAAGCCATCGATGCCTTGCCCTTGCTTGGCGTAACCCGCGCCGCCGAGTCCGGTGCCGACGACTTCGCCGCGATGATGGGCCTTGAGACCCAGGCCAATGCCCAGCAGGAAGACATCGCGGTTGGCCTAAAGCGTGAACTGCAAAGCCTGCTGAGCCGCTACCCGGCTGAATTGCAGCGTACCCGCGAACAAATCGAACGCCGCGGCGCCCTGGCCGCCAGCACTCATCAACGCCTGGAGGCCGTGCAGCTAGCCATCGCAGCATTGGAACCCGAAGTGCGTGGCCAGCATGCGAAAATTGCCGCCGAGGTGCGCATCATCCAGGGTTTGATGATTGGCCTGATCCTGCTGATCGCCTTGTTGATCGACACCCTGCAGCGCCGTCTGACGCGTACCCTCACCGGCCTGGCACCCGCCTTGTCACGGTGGGCCGAAGGCGACTTCGCCCAAGGTATCACCCTGGGCAAGACCAACCGCGAACTGCGCGACATCCAGGAGTCGCTCAACCGCCTGCGCCAGTACCTGGTGGAACTGGTCGGCACCATCCGCCACAACGCCGAACAGGTGGCGGGCAGCAGCCACGCGCTGGCCGGTATGAGCGCCGCCCTGCACGACGGCGCCGAACGCCAGGCGGGCGATACCGGGCAGATCCGCGACGCCCTGGGCGAACTGGAAGCGACCATCCAGCAAGTGGCAGGTGATGCCAGCGCCGCCGCCGACGCCAGCCGCGATGCCGGGCGTGCGGTGGAGCAAGGCCAGGCGGTGATCGGCCAGAGCCTGTCAGGTTTGCGTGAACTGGTTGATGAAGTGCAAGGCAACGCCCGCATGATCGAGCAACTGGCGGAAGAGTCGGCCACCATCGGCGGGGTACTGACGGTGATCCGCTCGATTGCCGAGCAAACCAACCTGCTGGCGCTGAACGCCGCCATCGAAGCGGCGCGTGCGGGTGAGATGGGCCGTGGCTTTGCCGTGGTTGCCGATGAGGTGCGCTCGCTGGCGCAACGCACCACGGGGGCTACCGGCGAGATTCAGGCACTGATCGACCGCCTGCAGCAAGCCGCGAGAAGTTCGGTGGCAGGGATGCGTGCGCAGCTTGAGCATGCCGAGGCCACAGCCAACCAGGCCCAAGCGGCGGATGGCGCGCTGGATGAGATTGTCTGTGCCATTCGCACCATCTCGGATACTGCCGTGCGGATTGCCGATGTCACGGCGCAGCAGAGCGGCGCGGTGAGTGAGATTCGTGACCACAGCGAACGGATTCATGAGTTGGGTGAAGACAACCTGCAGCGCATTGGCGAGGGGCGTGAGCAAGGGGAGCAGTTGCTGAGCCTGGGCGGCGAGCTGAACCGGGCGGTGGGGGCGTTCAGGGTATGAGGAAGCATGCGCGATACCTGTGGGAGCGGGCATGCCCGGGAACACCGGCGCAGCCGGTGCCATCCATCGCGTCGCCCGCACAGGGATCGTGAAACGGCCGACACAGGCATAGTATCTTCAGCGGCCATGTGTCGCCCCCTAAGCCCACATGGCCCCATCCCCCACCAACTCCGCTATCATGCCCGGCACGTTCCACCTCGCGAGTCCGCCATGCGCCGCCTGTTTTTCCTGCTGTTCCTGCTGCTGGCCAGCCCTGCCTTCGCCACGGGCCTGCTCGACAACCGCCCCAGCGCCACCCTCGGGGCCGCTTCGCTGTCCAATAACGCCGACTTCCTGCCGGTGCACGAGGCCTTCAAGCTCAGCCTGATCCAGGCCGATGCGCACACCCTCAAGCTGCGCTTCGTCGCCACCGAGGGCTACTACCTTTACCGCCACCGCTTCCAGTTCCGCACCGAGCCGGCCGACATTGCCCTGGGCACGCCCAATATCCCCAAAGGCGAGGCCAAACACGATGAGTTCTTCGGCGACGTCGAGGTTTACCACGGCGTGGTCGACATCGAACTGCCGCGCACCGACCCACGTGCCTTCACCCTGCTGGTGGGCTACCAGGGCTGCGCCGACAAGGGCCTGTGCTACCCACCGGAAACCGAACGCCTGAGCATCGAGGGCGAAAGCGGCGCAAATACGCCGGGCGCTGCGGAACACGCCTGGAACTGGAAATCACTGCTGCTGTTCTTCCTTGCCGGGGTTGGCCTGACCTTCACCCCGTGCGTGCTGCCGATGCTGCCGATCCTGTCTGGCGTGGTGCTGCGTGGCCAGGTCGGCGGCCTGCGCGGGCTGGCACTGTCGCTGGCCTACGTGCTGCCGATGGCGGCCAGCTTCGCCGTACTTGGCGCGCTGATGGGCCTGTTCGGTGCCGGCCTTAACCTGCAGGCGCGCCTGCAATCGGCCTGGGTGCTGGTGCCGTTCGCGCTGTTCTTCGTGGTGTTCGCCCTGGCCATGTTCGGCCTGTTCGAACTCAAGCTGCCGCAGGCCCTGAGCAACCGCCTGAACAACGTCGCCAACCACACCCGGGGTGGCTCGCTGCTCGGCGCGGCCGTGCTCGGCGTGCTTTCCAGCCTGCTGGTTTCGCCTTGCGTGTCCGCCCCCTTGGCCGGTGCCCTGCTATACATCAGCGCCAGCGGCGATGCCGTGGGCGGCGCGCTCAAGCTGTTTGCCCTGGGCCTCGGCATGGGCGCGCCATTGCTGCTGGTAGCCACCGGTGGCGCAGCCTGGCTGCCCAAAAGCGGCCCTTGGATGAATACCGTGAAAAACGCCATCGGTGTCCTGCTGCTGGGGCTGGCCATCGGCTTGCTCAGCCGCGTGCTGCCGGGCCCGGTGACCTTGCTGCTGGTCGGCTTCCTCGCCGCTGGCGTAGCGCTGTTCCTCGGCGCCCTGGAGTTCGTCGTAAAAAGCCCACGCCAGCGCCTGGCCCAACTGCTCGGCCTGGGCTTGCTGGTCTACGCCCTGGCGTGCTGGTATGGCGCGCTGAGTGGCCAAGGCGACCCGCTACGCCCGCTGCCGGTTGCAACACTGGCGGCCAGCGGCAACAACCCGGCGGCAAAGGCGGATGCCTGGCAAACCATCACCACCCCCGCCGCACTGGACGCGGCGCTGGCCCAAGCCAAAGCGGCCGGCCAGCCCGTGCTGCTGGACTGGTACGCCGACTGGTGCATCAGCTGCAAGGTGATCGAGCATGAAGTGCTGAACGCGCCACAGGTGCAAACGCAGCTGACCGGCTTCAAGTTGCTGCGTTTCGACATCACCGAGAGCAATGCCGAGCAACGCACGCTGCTCGACCGCTATCAGCTGTTCGGCCCCCCCGCCTTGCTCTTCTTTGCCGCGAACGGCAGCGAAATGACCGCCGATCGGGTGATTGGCGAGATAAACGCCGGTGAATTTGCGCAAATTCTGACACGCGTGCGCAGCAAAGTCGGTCTATAACTTCCCCCGTGCCGGGAAAAATCCTGAAATAGGTGACCAGATTTAATTATTTGGTCACATACTTCGCGCGAATCTCGGACATCGTGCTGGCTACTGCCGGGAACTGGACACCTGCCGTCGCTTTGCGGCACACTCGCCGCGCTGTGTCGAATTGCCCTACAAATCCAAGGAATCCGCAGATGGCAACGCTACTGGTGCTCCACGGCCCCAACCTCAACCTGCTCGGTACCCGCGAGCCAGGCCACTACGGCGCCGTGACCCTGGCCCAGATCAACCAGGACCTGGAGCAACGTGCCCGCGCCGCAGGCCACCATTTGCAATACCTGCAGAGCAATGCCGAGTACGAACTGATCGACCGTATTCACGCCGCACGCAACGAGGGTGTGGACTTCATCCTGATCAATCCGGCTGCTTTCACCCACACAAGCGTCGCATTACGTGACGCATTGCTTGCGGTGAGCATCCCATTCATCGAAGTGCACCTGTCCAACGTGCACAAACGCGAACCGTTCCGTCACCACTCCTACTTTTCTGATGTTGCCGTAGGGGTGATCTGCGGCCTGGGCGCCAGCGGTTATCGCCTGGCCCTGGAGTCCGCGCTGGAACAACTGGCTGCCAACGCACAGCCCAAATGATGAAAACCCTGGCCTCAGTGGGCCAGGGTTCTAGAGAAACGTTCAGTTACGTTTTTTTGTATTTCGCCCCCTGACCGAACCTTTGGGAGTTGATGATTAATGGATATCCGTAAAGTCAAGAAACTGATCGAGCTGCTGGAAGAGTCTGGCATCGACGAACTGGAGATCAAGGAAGGCGAAGAGTCGGTCCGTATCAGCCGTCACAGCAAAACCCCGGCCGCCCAACAGTACTTCGCACCGGCTCCGGTAGCCGCTGCTGCACCTGTTGCCGCCCCGGTTGCCGCTGCCGCTCCAGCCGCCGAAGCCGCTGCCGCCGCCCCGGCCCTGAAAGGCACCGTGATCCGCTCGCCAATGGTAGGTACCTTCTACCGCAAGCCTTCGCCAACCTCGCCAAACTTCGCTGAAGTGGGCCAGACCGTGAAGAAAGGCGACACCCTGTGCATCGTCGAAGCCATGAAGATGATGAACCACATCGAAGCCGATGTTGGCGGTGTCATCGACGCCATCCTGGTAGAAGACGGCCAGCCGGTTGAGTTCGACCAGCCGCTGTTCACCGTCGTTTGAATCGCGGAGAGCCAACGATGTCTGGGAAGCTCGAAAAAGTCCTGATCGCCAACCGCGGGGAAATTGCCCTGCGGATCCTGCGTGCCTGCAAAGAGCTGGGCATCAAAACCGTCGCTGTGCACTCCACCGCCGACCGTGAACTGATGCACCTGGGCCTGGCAGACGAGTCGGTCTGCATCGGTCCTGCATCGTCCAAGGATTCCTACCTGCATATCCCGGCAATCATCGCTGCCGCCGAAGTCACCGGCGCCACCGCGATTCACCCGGGCTACGGCTTCCTGGCAGAAAACGCCGACTTCGCCGAGCAGGTTGAAAAATCCGGTTTCGCCTTCATCGGCCCGAAAGCCGACACCATTCGCCTGATGGGCGACAAGGTTTCGGCCAAGGACGCGATGATCAAGTCGGGCGTACCGACCGTACCGGGCTCCGATGGCCCGCTGCCGGAAGACGAAGAAGTCGCCCTGGCGATCGCCCGTGACGTCGGCTACCCGGTGATCATCAAGGCCGCCGGTGGTGGTGGTGGTCGCGGCATGCGCGTGGTGCACAAGGAAGAGGACCTGATTGCCTCGGCCAAGCTCACCCGTACCGAAGCCGGTGCAGCCTTCGGCAACCCGATGGTGTACCTGGAGAAGTTCCTGACCAACCCACGTCACGTGGAAGTGCAGGTACTGTCCGACGGCCAGGGTAACGCCATTCACCTGGGCGACCGTGACTGCTCGCTGCAGCGCCGTCACCAGAAGGTACTGGAAGAAGCACCAGCCCCGGGCATCGACGAGAAAGCCCGTCAGGAAGTGTTCAAGCGCTGCGTCGATGCGTGCATCGAGATCGGCTACCGTGGTGCGGGTACGTTCGAGTTCCTGTACGAAAACGGCCGCTTCTACTTCATCGAGATGAACACCCGTGTGCAGGTTGAGCACCCGGTGTCCGAGATGGTGACCGGTATCGACATCGTCAAGGAGATGCTGAGCATCGCCGCTGGCAACAAGCTGTCGTACCGCCAGGAAGACGTGGTGATTCGTGGCCACTCGCTGGAATGCCGTATCAACGCCGAAGACCCGAAGAAGTTCATCCCGAGCCCAGGCAAGGTGAAGCACTTCCACGCCCCGGGCGGCAACGGCGTACGCGTCGATTCGCACCTGTACAGCGGTTATTCGGTTCCGCCGAACTACGACTCGCTGATCGGCAAGCTGATCACCTACGGCAAGGACCGCGACGAAGCCATGGCGCGCATGCGCAATGCCCTGGACGAAATCGTCGTCGACGGCATCAAGACCAACATCCCGCTGCACCGCGACCTGGTGCGTGATGAAGGTTTCTGCAAAGGCGGCGTCAACATTCATTACCTCGAACACAAGCTGGCCAACGAGCATTGATCGAGTAGTGTGATGCACCAGAACCCCGGCCTTGCGCCGGGGTTTTTTATTGCCTGTCAGGGCCTGAGGGCCTATCCCTTCATGCGCGGCATTTCGATGCGGTGCTCATGCACCCGCCGATACAGCGTCGCCCGCGATATCCCCAACGCCCGCGCCGCATCGGCCGGCTTCCAGCGATGGCGAATCAGTGCATCCAGCAACAATTGCCGGGCCGGGCAAGACACGCTGCTTTCAGGCGAAGCAACCGCTTCACCGCGCACCTCCTGCGGCAAGTCCTGCAATTGCACCTGCCCGCCTTCACTCACCGCGCAGGCATAGCGCAACACCTGCCGCAGCTGGCGCAAGTTTCCCGGCCAACGGTAAACCAGCAATGCTTGCAGCGCATCATCTGCCAACACCACCTCGACAGCACACGCATCGGCCTCCTCGGCCAGCAGCTGATGAATCAGCCCCAACCGATCCTCACGCTCCCGCAGCGGCGGCAACTCGAAGCGGGCATTGGCCAGGCGGAAGTACAGGTCTTCACGAAAACGCCCGTCCTCAACCATCGCGGCCAGGTCGCGATGGGTGGCGCAGATCACCTGGATGTCCACACGCTCACGCCGTGCGGCGCCCAGCGGCGCCACTTCACCTTCGGCCAGCACCCGTAACAAGCGCGTTTGCAGGTTCAGCGGCATGTCGCCGATTTCGTCGAGGAACAGCGTGCCGCCATCGGCCTGCTGCAACAGCCCTTGCATGCCTTTGCTGGAGGCCCCGGTAAAGGCCCCAGCCACGTAACCAAACAGCTCGCTCTCGATCAGGCTTTCCGGAATGGCCGCACAGTTCAGCGTGACGAACGGGCCATCCCGGCGCTGGCTTTGCTGGTGCAGTTGGCGGGCGAACACTTCTTTGCCAGCCCCGGTCTCCCCTTGCACCAGTACCGCCAGATTGCAGTCCTTGACCCGCGTGGCCAGGCGCAGGTGCTGTTCGATGCGTGCGTCCTGGGCCTGGCGCAACGGCTGCGCGCGCTGGCGTTGCCGTGGGGCGCTGACCCGACCATAGAGCCCCCCCAGACCCGGCAGGCGCTGGGCCGACGCCGCGCTCACCCGGCGTAGCTGGTCGATGTCGAACAGCTCACCGATATGCTCGGGCAAGCGCCCCAGGCGCTCCACCAGCCGTTGCCGCGCCAGGCTGTTGATCGCCTGCAGGCGGCCATCGGCATCCCAGGCCAGCAGGTAGTCCGGCTGGCTTTCCACATAACCCGGCGTGCCGTGGGCGCGCATCACCCAGTGGCCTTGGGCACTGTGCATGAAAAAGGCGTTTTCGATCTCGCGGGCGGTCTGCTCAACCAGTTGGCGGATCAGGTGCTGGCTACGGCGGTCGTCTGGCGACTGCAAGGCTGACACATCCACCACGCCCAACAACTCGCCCAGCGGGTCGAATACCGGTGCCGCCGTGCAGGTCAGGCCGATGAACGCAGCGCGGAAGTGGTCGCGCTTGTGCACGGTGACCGGGGCCTTGGTGGTCAACACCGCCGCCACGCCGCAGGTACCCTCCTCGCCTTCCGACCAGCAGGTGCCCAGGTACAGCCCGGCCTTGCGGCAGTCGTTGCGGATGGCCGACTCGACCCGGTAATCGATGGTGCGCCCCTGGGCATCGGTCAGCAGTACGCAGTAGTCGGCACCGCGTACCCGTTCGTGCAGGCGAGCCACAGCATCGCTGGCGATGCGCAGGAACAGTTCGGCGCGTTCGCGGCACTCGTTCAGCAGGCTTTGGGAAAGGATACGCGGCCCCTGCTGGGACCCCGGGTCGAGGCGGTAAAGGTCCATGGAGCGGCGCCATGAATCGAGAATCAGCGGTGGCACCGGCGCCTGCGGCAGGCGGTCGGCATTCTTCAACACCCTGCTGACGCAGTCGACATGGGCTCGGGAGTTCGCGGCAAGCATTCAGGCCCTCCGGTTCTCGTTGCTGTTTTTATCGTTGTCCGGCCATTAAGCGCCTCTGGGCATGCCCCGACAAGCACTGTGTGATTACCGGCTGGCTTGAGACGCCGCGTCTCAGCGTCTCGGCAATGCCGGCCTGGCACTGGCACCCGGCGTCTCGCCAGCACCGTGGCACAGGCATGCCAGAACGCAATCAAAGCCTTCTATCCCGGCCACTTCAGCCAAATAAAAGAAAGCTGGCACCGCGCTTGCTCCTGCCTTGGCAAACAAAAATACGAGGTGCGCCATGCCGCTACCCGCCCCGATTGTCGGGATCATTGCCAACCCTGCCTCTGGCCGCGACCTGCGCCGCCTGACCGCCAATGCCGGGCTCTATTCCAGCACCGACAAGGCCTCGGCCATCCAGCGCCTGCTGGCGGCCTTCGGTGCCACCGGTATCGGCCAGGTGCTGTTGCCCAGCGACATGACCGGCATCGCCGCTGCCGTGCTCAAGGCCAGCCAGGGCCCGGGCGCCCGAAACCAGCACTGGCCTGACCTCGAAATACTCGACCTGCCGCTGAACCAGACCGTTGCCGACACTCGCCTGGCCACCCGGTGCATGGTCGAGCGCGGCGTGGCGATGATCGCCGTGCTCGGTGGCGATGGCACCCACAAGGCAGTCGCTGCCGAGGCCGGTGACGTGCCGCTGCTGACGTTGTCCACCGGCACCAACAATGCTTTCCCCGAACTGCGCGAAGCCACCAGCGCTGGCCTTGCCGGTGGCCTGTTCGCCAGCGGCCTGGTACCCGCCAGCATCGGCCTGCGCCGTAACAAGCGCCTGCTGGTAAGCGTGCCCGAGCAACAGCTGGCCGAATGGGCCTTGGTCGAAGTGGCCGTGTCGCCACAGCGCTTCATCGGCGCCCGTGCGCTCAGCCGCAGCGAGGACCTGAGCGAAGTCTTCGCCTGCTTCGCCGAACCCCATGCCATCGGCCTCTCGGCCCTGTGCGGCCTGTGGTGCCCAGTGTCACGCCAAGACCCGCACGGCGCCTGGGTACGCCTTTACCCCGGCGCCGAACAAGCATTGCTCGCGCCGCTGGCGCCCGGCCTGCTGCAAGCCTGCGGCATCACCGCCAGCGGCCCGCTGACACCTGGCGTTGCCCATCGCCTGAGCCTGACCAGCGGCACCCTGGCCCTGGACGGCGAACGCGAGATCGAATTCGCCGAGCACGACACGCCCACCGTCACCCTCGACCACCAAGGCCCGTTGAGCGTGGATGTCGAGGCCGTACTGGCGCATGCCGCCCGCCATCACCTGCTGGCCGTACCGCGCGGCCACCGGCTGCACCCTGCATCCCCGCGTTGAGACAACCCTGGAGAACAACAAGATGTCCAATCAACTGAGTCCCGAACAACTGCTGCATGCCTATGAAGTGATGCGCACCATCCGTGCCTTCGAAGAACGCCTGCATGTGGAATTCGCCACCGGCGAGATCCCAGGCTTTGTCCACTTGTACGCTGGCGAAGAGGCCTCGGCCGCCGGGGTCATGGCCCATTTGCGCGACAGCGACTGCATCGCGTCAACCCACCGTGGTCATGGCCACTGCATCGCCAAGGGCGTGGACGTGTACGGCATGATGGCCGAGATCTACGGCAAGAAGACCGGCGTATGTGGCGGCAAGGGCGGCTCGATGCACATTGCCGACCTGGAAAAAGGCATGCTCGGCGCCAACGGCATCGTCGGCGCTGGCGCCCCGCTGGTAGCCGGGGCAGCGCTGGCCGCCAAGATCAAAGGCCGCGACGATGTATCGGTGGCCTTCTTCGGCGATGGCGCCTCCAACGAAGGTGCGGTGTTCGAGGCCATGAACATGGCGTCGATCATGAACCTGCCCTGCATCTTCGTGGCCGAAAACAACGGCTATGCCGAGGCAACTGCCTCCAATTGGTCCGTAGCCTGCGACCATATTGCCGACCGCGCCGCCGGTTTCGGCATGCCGGGTGTCACCATCGATGGTTTCGACTTCTTTGCGGTGTACGAGGCCGCTGGCGCGGCCATCGAGCGCGCACGCTCCGGGCAAGGCCCGTCGCTGATCGAGGTCAAGCTCAGCCGCTACTACGGCCACTTCGAAGGCGATGCGCAAACCTACCGCGCCCCGGATGAAGTGAAGAACCTGCGCGAATCCCGCGATTGCCTCATGCAGTTCCGCAACAAGACCACCCGAGCCGGCCTGCTCACTGCCGAGCAACTGGACGCCATCGACGCCCGCATCGAAGACCTTATCGAGGACGCCGTGCGCCGCGCCAAGTCCGATCCCAAGCCACAGCCCGCCGACCTGCTCACCGACGTTTACGTCGCCTACCCCTGAGCCGCGGATTACAAGAACAACAGGAGAACCACCATGGCAAGAAAGATCAGCTACCAGCAGGCCATCAACGAAGCCCTGGCCCAGGAAATGCGGCGCGACAGTACGGTGTTCATCATTGGCGAAGACGTGGCCGGCGGTGCCGGCGCCCCGGGCGAGGATGACGCCTGGGGTGGCGTGCTGGGCGTGACCAAAGGCCTGTACCACCAGTTTCCGGGCCGCGTGCTGGACGCGCCGCTATCGGAAATCGGCTATGTCGGGGCCGCCGTCGGTGCCGCCACCCAGGGCCTACGCCCGGTGTGCGAGCTGATGTTCGTCGACTTCGCCGGCTGCTGCCTGGACCAGATCCTTAACCAGGCCGCCAAGTTCCGCTACATGTTCGGCGGCAAGGCAGTCACCCCGCTGGTGATGCGCACCATGTATGGCGCCGGCCTGCGTGCGGCGGCCCAGCACTCGCAGATGCTCACCTCGCTGTGGACGCACATCCCGGGCCTGAAAGTGGTGTGCCCGTCCTCGCCTTACGATGCCAAAGGCCTGTTGATCCAGGCGATCCGCGACAACGACCCGGTGATCTTCTGCGAGCACAAGCTGCTGTACAGCATGCAGGGGGAGGTGCCGGAAGAGGTGTACACCGTACCGTTCGGCGAGGCCAACTTCCTGCGCGATGGTGACGATGTGACCCTGGTCACTTACGGGCGCATGGTGCATGTGGCGCTGGAGGCTGCCAACAACCTGGCCCGCCAGGGCATCGACTGCGAGGTGCTGGACCTGCGCACCACCAGCCCGCTGGACGAAGACAGCATTCTGGAAAGCGTGGAAAAAACCGGCCGCCTGGTGGTGATCGACGAAGCCAACCCGCGTTGCTCCATGGCCACCGACATCAGCGCGCTGGTGGCGCAGAAGGCCTTCGGCGCGCTCAAGGGCCCGATCGAAATGGTCACCGCACCGCACACCCCGGTGCCGTTCTCCGATGCCCTGGAAGACCTGTACATCCCTGACGCGGCGAAGATCGAAGCTGCCGTGCGCAAGGTGATCGAAGCTGCAAGGAGTGCCGCATGAGCCAGATCCATACCCTGACCATGCCCAAGTGGGGCCTTTCGATGACCGAGGGCCGGGTGGACGCCTGGCTCAAGCAGGAAGGCGACGAAATCAACAAGGGCGACGAGGTGCTGGACGTCGAGACCGACAAGATCAGCAGCAGCGTCGAAGCCCCGTTCAGTGGCGTACTGCGCCGCCAGGTGGCCAAACCGGATGAAACCTTGCCGGTCGGCGCGCTACTGGCGGTGGTGGTGGAAGGCGAAGCCGAGGACGCCGAGATCGACGCGGTGGTACAGCGCTTCCAGGCCGAGTTCGTCGCCGAAGGAGGCGCCGATCAGGCACAAGGGCCGGCCCCGCAGAAGGCTGAAGTGGGCGGCCGCCTGTTGCGCTGGTTCGAACTGGGCGAAGGCGGTACGCCGCTGATACTGGTACACGGCTTCGGCGGCGACCTCAACAACTGGCTGTTCAACCACCCGGCGCTGGCAGCCGAGCGCCGGGTGATCGCCCTCGACCTGCCGGGGCACGGCGAGTCGGCCAAGGCCCTGCAACGGGGCGACCTGGATGAACTGAGCGAAACCGTACTGGCCCTGCTCGACCACCTGGATATCGCCAAAGCCCACCTGGCCGGCCACTCCATGGGTGGCGCGGTCAGCCTGAACGTGGCGCGCCTGGCGCCGCAGCGGGTGGCCAGCCTGAGCCTGATCGCCAGTGCCGGCCTGGGTGAGGCAATCAATGGGCAGTACCTGCAAGGCTTTGTTGCCGCTGCAAACCGCAACGCCCTCAAACCGCAGATGGTGCAGCTGTTCGCCGACCCGGCACTGGTCACCCGGCAGATGCTGGAAGACATGCTCAAGTTCAAGCGCCTGGAAGGTGTTGATAACGCCTTGCGCCAGTTGGCATCGGCCATTGCCGAGGGTGACCGCCAGCGCCATGAACTGCGCGGCGTGCTGGGGCAGCATCCGGCACTGGTGGTATGGGGCGGCAAGGACGCGATTATCCCGGCCAGCCACGCAGAGGGCCTGGAGGCCGAAGTGCTGGTGCTGCCAGAGGCCGGGCATATGGTGCAGATGGAGGCAGCCGAACAGGTCAACCAGCAGGTGCTCGCATTCCTGCGAAAGCACTAAGCCCTTTCCCGTGAGCCTGGAGAACAACAATGAATGACCTGAGCCACACCCACATGCGCGCCGCCGTCTGGCATGGCCGCAATGACATTCGCGTCGAACAGGTACCCCTACCAGCCGACCCGGCACCCGGCTGGGTGCAGATCAAGGTGGACTGGTGCGGCATCTGCGGCTCCGACCTGCACGAATACGTCGCCGGCCCGGTGTTCATCCCGGTGGAGGCACCGCACCCGCTGACCGGCATCCAGGGCCAGTGCATCCTCGGCCACGAATTCTGCGGCCAGATCGCCAAGCTTGGCGAAGGCGTGGAGGGTTTTGCGGTAGGTGACCCGGTGGCGGCGGACGCCTGCCAGCATTGTGGTACTTGCTATTACTGCACCCACGGCCTGTACAACATCTGCGAGCGCCTGGCGTTCACCGGCCTGATGAACAATGGCGCCTTTGCCGAGCTGGTCAACGTACCCGCCAACCTGCTGTACCGCTTGCCGCGAGGCTTCCCGCCAGAGGCGGGGGCACTGATCGAGCCGCTGGCGGTGGGTATGCACGCGGTGAAAAAGGCCGGCAGCCTGCTTGGGCAAACGGTTGTGGTGGTGGGTGCAGGCACCATCGGCCTGTGTACCATCATGTGCGCCAAGGCTGCGGGCGCGGCGCAAGTGATTGCGCTGGAAATGTCCTCGGCGCGCAAGGCCAAGGCCAAAGAGGTAGGCGCCAACGTGGTGCTGGACCCTAGCCAGTGCGACGCGCTGGCGGAAATCCGTGCACTGACCGCCGGGCTGGGGGCCGATGTGAGCTTTGAGTGCATCGGCAACAAGCACACGGCCAAGCTGGCCATCGACACCATCCGCAAGGCGGGTAAGTGCGTGCTGGTGGGTATTTTTGAAGAGCCTAGCGAGTTCAACTTCTTCGAATTGGTATCCACCGAGAAGCAGGTACTGGGAGCGTTGGCGTACAACGGCGAGTTTGCCGATGTGATTGCCTTCATTGCGGATGGCCGGCTGGATATTCGCCCGCTGGTGACCGGGCGGATCGGGTTGGAGCAGATTGTCGAACTGGGCTTCGAGGAACTGGTGAACAACAAAGAGGAGAACGTGAAGATCATCGTTTCGCCTGGCGTGCGCTGACTGCTGCAACACCTTGTTCCCACAGGTACTGCACAAGGCCCCGGGGCAGCGCAGAATCCTGTGGGAGCATCAGGCGCCGTACAAGCCTTGCCCTCGCTGTCTCAGGATCCCATTCTGCGTCATACTCGGCAGACCTATTGCCCGGTCCTCGCCATGCGTCCACTGCTCCCCATTACCCTGGTCCTGTTGCTCGCCGCCTGTGGCGATGGCGAATCGCTGCTTCCGCCGGACGCGCGCCTGCCTGACGGGGGGCGTTATCGGGGTCAGGTGGTCGATGGCCTGCTGCAGGGCGAGGGCCGTATCGACTACCCCAACGGCAGCTGGTACGCCGGCGGCTTCAAGGACGGCCAGTGGCACGGCCAGGGAGAATGGCACGGCCAGAACGGCGAGGTGTACCGTGGACAGTTCGCCGGAGGGCTGTTCCAGGGACTGGGCGACCTGACCACGCCGGGCAGCCACTATGCCGGCACCTTCAAGCATGGCCGCCGCGATGGCGAAGGCACGCTCAAGCAAGCCGACCAGACCTACCGAGGCCAGTTCAAGGACGACCTGTACGAAGGCGCGGGCGAACTGGAACTGGCCGACGGCAGCCGCTACCAGGGCTTGTTCGCCAAAGGCAAACCCAACGGCGCCGGCGTACGCAGCGATGCCAGCGGCAACCAGTTCAGTGGCCGCTTCGTCAACGGCGAGCTGCAAGGCAGCGGCACCTACGACAGCGTTGACGGTGAGCAGTACATCGGCGAGTTCAAGGACAACCGCCTGGAAGGTCGCGGCCGGTACGAAAACGCCGATGGCGATGTGTGGATTGGCGAATTCAAGGATGGCTCATTGATCGGCGAAGGCGAACTGCTGGGCAGCGATGGCAGCCATTACAAAGGCGAGTTCGCCGACTGGCGCCTGTCGGGCCAGGGCAGCCTGCAGCTGGCCGACGGCAGCAAGTACATCGGCGGCTTCCTGAACGATGCCTACCACGGGCATGGGCGATTGATCCTGGCCAGCGGCAAGGTCGAAAGCGGCGTCTGGGTCAATGGCGTGCGGGTACGCGACCAGAAAGGCCAGTTGCTGCCCGATCCACTGGACCTAGCCCTGCTCAATCAGGGCCGCCTGCTGGACGAGGCGCTGGCCGGTGTCCCGCGCTCAGCCCCATCGATCCAGCTGTACAGCCTGGTGGTGGCCGGCGATGGCCAGCAGAGCGTGTTCCTGCGCGAAGCCGACTATGTCAGCAACATGCTCAAGGTGCGCTTTGGCGCCCGTGGCCAGGTGACCTTGGTCAACCACCGCGACCACATGGCCACCCGCCCCATGGCCACGCGCGAAAACCTTACCCGGGCCGCCCGCACCCTGGCCGAGCGCAGCGGCCCTGAAGACCTGGTGTTCATCTACCTTACCAGCCATGGCAGCCAAGACCATCAACTGGTGCTGGACCAGCCGCGCCTGCAGTTGGCTGACCTTTCCGCCGACGAACTGGCCGCTGCCCTGGCGCCGCTCAAGGATCGAGACAAGGTAATCGTCATCTCGGCCTGCTATTCAGGGGGCTACATCGCCCCGCTCAAGGATGAGCGCACGTTGATCATGACGGCGGCCCGGGCCGACCGCGTGTCTTTCGGTTGCTCGGAAGAAGCCGACTTCACCTACTTTGGCGATGCCCTCTTCGCCGAAGCGCTGAACCAGACCGACGACCTCAAACAGGCATTTGAACTGGCACGTACCAGCGTTGCCGAACGTGAACAAAGGGAAGGCTTCGAGGCCTCCGAGCCGCAGCTGTGGGCACCGCCCGCCGTGCTCGAGCACTGGCAGCAGCTGCGCCGGCAACAGGCCGAAGAAGCGTTGCGTAACGCCACACAGGCCAGCGCGGGGCGACAAGCAAAAACGCCCGGCAACCACTAGACTTGTGTGTAACAAGGGAGAGACATCATGTATTTGACGCCTCAGCATGTCCTGCTTGCCGGTGCCACGGGTCTGACGGGGGAACACCTGCTGGACCGCCTGCTCAACGAGCCCACCATCACCCGTGTACTGGCGCCCACTCGCCGGCCGCTGGCCGAGCATCCGCACCTGGAAAACCCGGTGGGCGACCCGGCGGTATTTCTTCCCCAGTTGGCCGGGCGGGTCGATATCGCCTATTGCTGCCTGGGCACCACGCTGAAGCAGGCCGGCTCTGAATCGGCGTTCCGTGCGGTGGACCTGGATATGGTGGTGGCGTTCAGCAAACGTGCCCGGGAAATGGGCGCGCGACATCTGTTGGTGGTCAGCGCGCTGGGGGCCGACCCGAAATCGTCGATTTTCTACAACCGGGTCAAAGGTGAGATGGAAGAGGCGTTGAAGGCCCAGGACTGGCCGCAGTTGACCATCGTGCGGCCGTCGTTGCTGCTGGGCGAACGCATTCAGCCACGCCTCAGTGAGCAGTTGATTTCGCCGTTTTCCAGGCTGATACCGGGTAAATACCGAGGGATCGAGGCCTGTACCTTGGCCCGGGCGCTGTGGCGCTTGGCGCTGGAGGAAGAGGACGGGATACGGGTTGTGGAGTCGGATGAGTTGCGCAGGTTGGGCAAGAAATAGACGTTACCTGTAAGGGCCTCTTCGCGGGTTTACCCGCGAAAGGGCCCTTACAGGCCACCGGTGGCCTGGAAGCCTACACCGGCCGCTGTCAGCAACGACAACGGCAACAACAGGGTATCGAGCAACATGCTCCCCGGCAGGTCCAGCCCCGGATAGGCCGGGGCATCAGCCCCGTAATGATCACGCGGGCAGCACCCACCATTGATCACGTACAAATCCAGCCGGGTACCGGCATACACCACCGGCGCCCCGGGTTTGGCGGCATCCAGCGTGCGTACCGTGGCGCAGCCCCCCAGCATCACCAGCGCCAGCACCCCCACCAACGCTCGCTTCAATCATCCACCCCAAAGTGGTGCTCACCCCAACGCGGCAACATGTCCTGGGGAATGTTCAGCAGGTTGAGAATACGCGCGACGACAAAGTCGACCAGGTCGTCGATGGTCTGCGGCTGGTGGTAGAAGCCCGGAGCCGCCGGCAGGATCACCGCGCCCATCTGCGACAGCTTGAGCATGTTTTCCAGGTGGATGGTGGAAAACGGCGCTTCGCGTGGCACCAAGATCAGTTGCCGACGTTCCTTGAGGGTAACGTCGGCAGCGCGTTCGATCAGGTTGTTGCAGGCACCGGTGGCAATGGCCGACAAGGTGCCGGTGGAACAAGGCACCACCACCATCGCCGCCGGGGCACCGGAGCCGGAGGCCACCGGCGACATCCAGTCTTCCTTGCCGTACACGCGGATCTGCCCATCGGCGGCGCCGGTGTATTCGGTAAGGAAGGCCTGCATCGCCTGGGGCTTGGCCGGCAGCAGCACGTCGGTCTCGGTGGCCATTACCAGTTGCGCGGCCTTGGAGATCAGGAAGTGCACTTCGCGGTCTTCGCGCACCAGGCAATCGAGCAGGCGCAGGCCATACTGGGCGCCCGAGGCGCCCGTCATGGCCAGGGTGATGCGTTCCGGCCCGCTCACTTCAGCGCCTCGGCCAGTTTGCCGTGCAGGCCGCCGAAGCCGCCGTTGCTCATGATCACCACATGAGTACCCGGGCGGGCCTGGCCTTTGACCCGCTCGATGATCGCGTCAAGGCTGTCGGCTACTACGCTCGGGACCTTGCACTGCGCGGCGGTGGCCGCCAGGTCCCAGCCGAGGTTGGCCGGGGCGTACCAGATGACCTGGTCGGCGTCGTTGACGCTCTCTGGCAAACCGTCACGGTGGGCGCCCAGCTTCATCGAGTTGGAGCGTGGTTCGATCACGGCAATCACCGGGGCCTCGCCAACACGCTTGCGCAGGCCATCGAGGGTGGTGGCGATGGCGGTCGGGTGGTGGGCGAAATCATCGTAGATGGTCACGCCCTGCACTTCGGCCACCTTTTCCATGCGCCGTTTCACGCTCTTGAACGCGCTGAGGCCTTCGATGCCCATGGCCGGGACCACGCCGACATGGCGGGCGGCGGCCAGGGTGGCCAGCGCGTTGGCAACGTTGTGCTGGCCCGTCAGCGCCCAGTCCACCACGCCTTGCGCTTCGCCTTCGAACAACACTTCAAAACGCGAGCCGTCGGGGCTGAGCAGGCGCGCCTGCCACTGGCCACCAACGCCTGTGGTCTGCACCGGGGTCCAGCAGCCCATGCCGATCACCCGCTCCAGTGCTTGCTCGGTGGTGGGGTGAATCACCAGGCCTTCGCTCGGGATGGTGCGTACCAGGTGGTGGAACTGCCGCTCGATCGAGGCCAGGTCCGGGAAGATGTCCGCGTGGTCGAACTCAAGGTTGTTGAGGATCGCGGTACGCGGGTGGTAATGCACGAACTTCGAGCGCTTGTCGAAGAAGGCGCTGTCGTACTCGTCGGCTTCGACGACGAAGAACGGCGTGTCGCCCAGGCGGGCCGATACCGAGAAATTCTGCGGCACACCGCCAATCAGGAACCCCGGGCTCATACCGGCGTGCTCCAGCAGCCAGGCCAGCATGCTGCTGGTGGTGGTCTTGCCGTGGGTACCGGCAACAGCCAGCACCCAGCGACCTTGCAGCACATGGTCAGCCAGCCACTGTGGGCCGGAAACATAGGGCAGGCCCTTGTTCAGCACGTATTCCACTGCCGGGTTGCCGCGTGACATGGCGTTGCCGATGACCACCAGGTCGGGTGCCGGGTCCAGCTGGGCCGGGTCATAGCCTTGGGTCAGCTCGATGCCCTGGGCTTCGAGCTGGGTGCTCATCGGAGGATAGACGTTGGCGTCCGAGCCGGTGACGCGATGGCCAAGTTCCTTGGCCAGCACCGCCAGCGAGCCCATGAAAGTGCCGCAAATACCGAGAATGTGAATATGCATGGTTGACCTCGCAAAACATCGAGGCAGGGTAGCCCAGGGCGCGACAAATCGCACCCGCTGTTTCGCTCAGTCGGCCCTGGTGATGCCGTGTTTGCGCAGTTTTCGATACAAGGTATTGCGGCTGATGCCCAGATGCTCGGCGACACGGGTCAGGTGCCATTGTTTTGCCTCTAGCATGGCCAGCAGCGCTTGCCGTTCCGCGTCCTGCAATACCTCGGCACCCACGAATTCACCATCATTCTCGGATCCGACGCAGGCCCTGTGGGAGCGGACGATGGTTGGAAGATCCGCAAATACGATTCGGGCATCCTCGCAAAGCGCCACCAAGGTACGCAGTACATTGCGCATCTGCCGCACATTTCCCGGCCAGGCGAAGTCGAGCAGCGCCTGCCGTGCCGTGGGCTCGATATCGACCCGTTGCCCCTGCGCCTCCTGATGCAGCAAAAAGTCCAGCAGCTGCGCTTTGTCACTGCGTTCACGCACCGCCGGCAACGCCACCTCCAGGCCATTCAGGCGGTAATACAGGTCCTCGCGGAAACTGCCCTGCTCCACACGCTCCAGCAAGTCGCGGTGGGTGGCGCTGACAATACGTACATCCACCGCTTGCGGCTCGCCACCGATGGGCACCACCTGGCGCTCTTCCAGTACCCGCAGCAGGCGGGTTTGCAAGGCCAGCGGCATGTCGCCGATCTCGTCCAGCAGCAGGGTGCCGCCGTCGGCCTGCAGCAGCTTGCCGCGCATGCCTTCTTTGCGTGCTCCGGTAAAACTGCCGCCTCGGTAACCGAACAACTCGCTCTCGATCAGGCTCTCCGGGATCGAGGCACAGTTGATGGCGATGAACGGCTTGCCGCGTCGCCCGCTGGCCTGGTGCACGGCCTGGGCAAACGCTTCTTTGCCACAACCGGTTTCACCACGCAGCAACAGCGGCACGTCACGCTCGAACACCCGTACGCTGCGGCGGAATTCGTTCTGCAGAGCCGGGTCGAGCAGGCAGATGGCCGGTTCCATCGGGTGCATGGGCAAGGGTTGCGCAACAGGCACCGACCACACCGGCGCTCGGGCCTTGCCGCGCAGGCTGGCAAACACCTGGCGACCGTCAAGCGTATGCAGCGGCCAGACCGTGCTGCCAGCGGGGGTGGCGCGGCTGAACAGATCGTCGTGGCTACAGGCAAAAAAGCGCTCCACGGGTTTGCCCAGCACGCCACCGCGCACGCTGCCCAGCAGGTTCAACGCGCTCTGGTTGGCAGCACAGATCCGCCCATCGCCGTCGAACGCCAGCAGGCCTTCGCTGAACAGGCCGACCGACTCGGCCTGCAGGTGAAAACGCAGCAGCCACTGCTGCTCGAAGTGGCGCAGGAAATAACAGCTTTCAATCATCTTCGCCGACAGGTTCACCAACGCCATGGTGTGGAACTGGCTCTGGCGCGACACGTCAGGCCGTGCCGATGACACATCCAGCACCGCCAGCAGTTCGCCATGCGGGTCGAACACCGGGCTGGCCGAGCAGGTCAGGCCAGTGTGGCGGCCACGGAAATGCTCGTTCTGGTGAATGGTCAACGCCTGACGCTCGACCAGGCAGGTGCCGATGCCGTTGGTGCCCTCGCGCGCCTCGCTCCAGTCAGCGCCCAGCCACAGCCCGGCGCGCTCGAAGCTGCGCCGCTCGGTCGGCGCGCTGACACAATTCAGGATCACCCCACGGGCATCGGTCAGCAGCACCGCATGGCCGGCCCCGGAAAGCTGCTGGTGCAGGCTGTTCATTTCATGATCGGCAATTTGCAGCACCTGGCGCAGGCGCTCGCGGCTTTCCAGCAAACGCCCATGCTCAAGCACCACGGGCGCCTCGATCACCGAAGGGTCGAGGTGGTAGTCCTCCAGGCAGCGCAGCCAGGAGCGGGCGATGGACGGGTCACTGCCGCCCTCCCCAGCCCCACCATGGGCAACGGTATGCACTTGCTGGGCATGGCGAATGAAAGGATTGCTCTGCATTTGTTGTAGTTCTCCGCAGATAGAGCGTTCCGCCAGCATCCTCCACCCGGGAAGCCTTTGCAATGCACCCGCCTGTGACGTGTCGCAAATGGCACAAAGTGTCACCCCCGCGCGTACCGGGGCTGGTACAGCGGCCAATCACAGAGCCTTGGACGCTGACCCAAGTCATTGATTTGCCTGGTGTGCGAAACGCTGGCCCAACCTTTGCTCTACGCTTTCCAACTCCTCAACAAACATAACAGCCAGGAGACACACCATGCGTTACGCACATCCCGGTACCGAGGGCGCGAAGGTTTCCTTCAAGAGCCGCTACGGCAACTACATCGGTGGTGAGTTCGTTCCTCCGGTAAAGGGGCAGTACTTCGAAAATACCTCCCCGGTGAATGGCAAGCTGATCGCCGAATTCCCCCGTTCCACTGCCGAAGACATCGATAAGGCGCTCGACGCCGCCCACGCCGCTGCCGACGCCTGGGGCCGCACTTCAGTGCAGGACCGCTCCAACGTGCTGTTGAAAATCGCCGACCGCATCGAGCAAAACCTCGAACTGCTGGCGATTACCGAAACCTGGGATAACGGCAAGCCGGTCCGCGAAACCCTTAACGCCGACATTCCGCTGGCGGTCGACCACTTCCGCTACTTCGCCGGCTGCATCCGCGCCCAGGAAGGCGGCGCCGCGGAAATCAACGAAGGCACCGTGGCCTACCACATCCACGAGCCGCTGGGCGTGGTCGGGCAGATCATCCCGTGGAACTTCCCGATCCTGATGGCCGCCTGGAAACTTGCCCCGGCACTGGCCGCCGGCAACTGCGTGGTGCTCAAGCCTGCCGAACAGACCCCGCTGGGCATCACCGTGCTGGTCGAACTGATTGGCGACCTGCTGCCAAAAGGTGTGCTCAACGTGGTGCAAGGCTTTGGCCGCGAAGCCGGTGAAGCCCTGGCCACCAGCAAGCGCATTGCCAAGATTGCTTTCACCGGCTCCACCCCGGTGGGCTCGCACATCATGAAATGTGCAGCCGAAAACATCATTCCATCCACCGTGGAACTGGGCGGCAAGTCGCCGAACGTGTACTTCGAAGACATCATGCAAGCCGAACCGAGCTTCATCGAGAAGGCGGCCGAAGGCATGGTGCTGGCGTTCTTCAACCAGGGCGAAGTGTGCACCTGCCCATCCCGGGCACTGGTACAGGAGTCGATCTACCCGCAGTTCATGGAAGTAGTGATGAAGAAGGTGCTACAGATCAAACGCGGCGACCCGCTGGACACCGACACCATGGTCGGCGCCCAGGCTTCCCAGCAGCAGTTCGAGAAGATTCTGTCGTACCTGCAGATCGCCCAGGACGAAGGCGCCGAGCTTCTGACCGGCGGCAAGGTGGAAAAACTGGAAGGCTCGCTGGCCACCGGTTACTACATCCAGCCGACCCTGCTCAAGGGCAACAACAAGATGCGCGTGTTCCAGGAAGAAATCTTCGGCCCGGTGGTCAGCGTCACCACCTTCAAGGACGAAGCCGAAGCCCTGGCGATTGCCAACGACACCGAGTTCGGCCTGGGCGCCGGCGTGTGGACCCGCGACATCAACCGTGCCTACCGCATGGGTCGTGGGATCAAGGCTGGCCGCGTGTGGACCAACTGCTACCACCTGTACCCGGCGCATGCGGCGTTCGGCGGCTACAAGAAGTCCGGGGTTGGCCGTGAGACCCACAAGATGATGCTGGACCACTATCAGCAAACCAAGAACTTGCTGGTGAGCTACGACATTAACCCGCTGGGCTTCTTCTAAGCCCGTCAGCCAGAGCGGTTCGCGTGCACGAACCGCTCTGGCTCGCTTCCTGCAGTACCCATCACCATCGGCCCGGAACCCTTCCGGCCACCAAGAAAAAGAACAGGTGAAACTATGCCAAGCGATCATTCCGCCGGCTCGCCGGCAGGCTCTTCTGTCGACTTCGAAAAAGTCGGCTCGGACTATTTCCAGCAACGTGAACTGAAAAAAGGCGCCGCCGGCTGGGTACTGCTGGTCGGCCTGGGCGTGGCCTACGTCATTTCCGGCGACTATGCCGGCTGGAACTTCGGCCTGGCCCAGGGCGGCTGGGGCGGCATGTTCCTCGCCACCTTGCTGATGGCCACCATGTACCTGTGCATGTGCTTCTCGCTGGCCGAACTGTCGTCGATGATCCCCACCGCAGGCGGCGGCTACGGCTTTGCCCGCAGCGCCTTCGGCCCGTGGGGCGGCTTTCTGACCGGTACGGCGATCCTCATCGAATACGCCATCGCCCCTGCCGCCATTGCCGTGTTCATCGGCGCCTACTGCCAGTCACTGTTCGGCATCGGCGGCTGGATGATCTACCTGGTGTTCTACATCGTGTTCATCGGTATTCACATCTTCGGTGTTGGGGAAGCGTTGAAGCTGATGTTCATCATCACCGCCATCGCCGCCATCGCCCTGGCGGTGTTCCTGGTGAGCATGGTGCCCCATTTTGATGCAGCCAACTTGTTCGACATCGCCAAAACGGACGCGGTGGGCGCCAGCAGCTTCCTGCCGTTCGGTTATGTGGGCGTGTGGGCGGCCATTCCATATGCCATCTGGTTCTTCCTGGCTGTCGAAGGTGTGCCACTGGCCGCCGAAGAAACCAAGAACCCCAAGCGTGACCTGCCACGCGGCCTGATCGGTGCCATGCTGGTACTGTTGGCCTTCGCCCTGCTGATTCTGGTCGTCGGCCCCGGCGGTGCAGGCTCCGAAGCACTGAAAGCGTCCGGTAACCCGCTGGTCGAGGCACTGTCCAAAGCCTATGGCGGCAGCACCTGGATGGGCGGCTTCGTCAACCTGGTCGGCCTGGCCGGGCTGATCGCCAGCTTCTTCTCGATCATCTACGCCTATTCCCGGCAGATCTTCGCGCTGTCCCGCGCCGGCTATCTGCCACGCAAACTGTCGGAAACCAACAAAAGCAAGGCGCCGGTACTGGCCTTGATCATCCCCGGCATCATCGGCTTTGCCCTGTCGCTGACCGGCCAGGGTGACCTGCTGATTCTGGTCGCCGTATTCGGCGCTACCCTGTCTTATGTGCTGATGATGGCCGCGCACATCACCCTGCGCATCCGCCGGCCGAAGATGGAACGCCCATACCGCACCCCCGGTGGCATCTTTACCTCGGGCGTGGCGCTGGTGCTGGCCTGCATCGCTGTGATTGCCGGCTTCCTGGTCGACCCACGGGTGGTGATTGGCGCCGCAGTGATCTATGCGGTATTAATTGCCTACTTTGCTTTCTACAGCCGCCATCACCTGGTTGCGGGCACACCGGAAGAGGAATTCGCCGCGATCCAGAAGGCCGAAGAGGCCCTGCACTGATCGCCGCCACCCGCCGCAGGGCAACCTGCGGCTCTGGAGATTCTGTATGGCAAGTTTCGTACACACGGTCGGTCACCTGGTCTACCGCTTCGACAGCCTCAAGGAAGTGATGGCCAAGGCCAGCCCGGCGCGCTCCGGGGACTACCTGGCAGGCGTTGCGGCCAGCAACGACGGCGAACGCGTCGCCGCGCAGATGGCGCTGGCCAATATCCCGCTGACGCACTTTCTCAATGAAGCGCTGATCCCTTACGAAGATGACGAGGTTACCCGCCTTATCGTCGATACCCACGATGCCCAAGCGTTCGCACCGGTCAGCCACCTGACCGTGGGCGGCCTGCGTGACTGGCTGCTGAGCGAAGAGGCCGATGAACACAGCCTGCGCGCCCTGGCGCCCGGGCTGACACCGGAAATGGCAGCAGCGGTCTCGAAGATCATGCGTGTGCAGGACCTGGTGCTGGTAGCGCAGAAGATCCGCGTGGTTACTCGTTTTCGCGGTACCATGGGCCTGCGCGGGCGCCTGTCGACCCGGCTGCAGCCCAACCACCCGACCGACGAGCCGGCCGGTATCGCCGCCAGCATTCTCGACGGCCTGCTGTACGGCAACGGCGATGCCATGATCGGCATCAACCCGGCTACCGACAGCATCGCCTCGATCTGCGCCCTGCTGGAAATGCTCGACGCCATCATCCAGCGTTACGACATCCCTACACAGGCCTGCGTGCTGACCCACGTCACCACCTCGATCGAGGCGATCAACCGTGGCGTGCCGCTGGACCTGGTGTTCCAGTCCATCGCCGGTACCGAGGCGGCCAACGCCGGGTTTGGCATCAACCTGAACGTGCTGCAGGAAGGCTACGAAGCGGGCCTGTCGCTGAAGCGCGGCACCCTCGGGCAAAACCTGATGTACTTCGAAACCGGCCAGGGCAGCGCGCTGTCGGCCAACGCCCATCATGGGGTCGACCAGCAAACCTGCGAAACCCGCGCCTATGCCGTGGCCCGCCACTTCAAGCCGTTTCTGGTCAACACTGTGGTCGGCTTCATCGGCCCGGAGTACCTGTACAACGGGAAGCAGATCATCCGCGCCGGCCTGGAAGACCACTTCTGCGGCAAGCTGCTGGGCGTGCCGATGGGCTGCGATATCTGCTACACCAACCACGCCGAAGCCGACCAGGACGACATGGACACCCTGCTGACCCTGCTGGGGGTGGCCGGGATCAACTTCATCATGGGCATCCCCGGTTCCGACGACATCATGCTCAACTACCAGACCACCTCGTTCCACGACGCGCTGTACGCACGCCAGACCCTGGGCCTGAAGCCCGGGCCGGAATTCGAAGCGTGGCTGGCCCGCACCGGCATCTTCACCCAGGCCGATGGCCGGGTGCGCTTTGGTGACAACCTGCCGCCGGCCTTCCGCCAGGCCTTGGCACAGCTTGCATAGGGATGACGATGGACCCTCGCACACCTACCCCCGACAACCCTTGGCTGGCCCTGCGCACCCTGACCCCGGCACGCATCGCCCTAGGCCGCACCGGCACCAGCCTGCCGACCGGGGCGCAGCTGGACTTCCAGTTCGCCCATGCCCAGGCCCGCGATGCCGTGCACCTGGCCTTCGACCACGCCGGCCTGGCGACCCAACTGAGTGACCGTGGCCGTGACAGCCTGGTACTGCACAGTGCCGCCAGCGACCGCCACCAGTACCTGCAGCGCCCGGACCTGGGCCGGCGGCTCAACGAAGACTCGATTGCCACCCTGCGCCAGCACGCACAGGCCAACCCCGGCGGCGTCGACCTGGCCATCGTGGTTGCCGATGGCCTGTCGGCGCTGGCTGTTCATCGCCACACCCTGCCGTTCCTGAGCCGTTTCGAGGAGCAAGCGGCGGCTGATGGCTGGACCAGCGCCCCTGTGGTGCTGGTGCAGCAGGGCCGCGTGGCAGTGGCAGACGAGGTCGGCGAACTGCTGGGCGCACGGATGACCGTGATGCTGATCGGCGAACGCCCAGGGCTCAGCTCACCAGACAGCCTGGGCCTGTATTTCACCTACGCGCCGAAGGTCGGCCTGACCGATGCCTACCGTAACTGCATTTCCAACATCCGCCTGGAGGGCCTGAGCTATGGCATGGCGGCGCACCGCTTGCTGTACCTGATGCGCGAAGCCTGCAAACGCCAGCTTTCCGGGGTGAATCTGAAGGACGAAGCCGAGGTCCATAGCCTGGAGAGTGAAGACAGCGCCAACCAGAAAGGCAACTTCCTGCTCGGCAAAGGGTAAAAAACATGTCACGGAAGGCGGATTGCACTTGTGACGCGCATTGGGCAGCATGCCCTTGAACGCTGCAGGCATTCCGCTGTTTCCCTAAATGGACTCTGAGGGCCGCACATGCGCATCATCAAGGCAACCCTGGAACACCTCGACCTGCTCACGCCACTGTTCGTCAGATACCGTGAGTTCTATGGGCAGTTGCCCTACCCCGACAGCTCGCGCAACTTTCTGGAAAAGCGCCTGAAACGGGATGAATCGGTGATCTACCTGGCGCTACCGGATGATGACGACAGCAAGCTGATGGGCTTCTGCCAGTTGTACCCCAGCTACTCGTCGCTATCGCTGAAGCGGGTATGGATACTCAACGACATCTACGTGGCCGAAGACTCGCGGCGCATGCTGGTGGCTGACCACCTGATGCGTGAGGCGAAGAAAATGGCGAAAGAGACCAACGCCGTGCGCATGCGGGTTTCGACCAGCGCGGACAATGAGGTCGCGCACAAGACTTACGAATCCATCGGGTTTCGTGAAGATACCGAGTTCAAGAGCTACATCCTGCCGATCACCCAGGATTGACTGTACCGGCCTCTTCGCGGGTAAACCCGCGAAGAGGCCGGTACAGGAATACCCCCGCCGTAACCCCCCGCTACAAACTCCCCGGGCATGTTCGCGACTTAGCCGTATAATGCCCCATCTGTCATGTGTGAAAATTTACCCATCCCCAGGTAACCGAGCCTACGCCCCAGAACACAGGTGCTGTACATGGATTTCAACCCGCTGGACCTTATCCTGCATCTCGATGCCTACCTCGATCTGCTGGTCACCAATTACGGTCCCTGGATCTACGCCATCCTGTTCACCGTCATTTTCTGTGAAACAGGGCTGGTGGTAATGCCTTTCCTGCCAGGCGATTCGCTGCTGTTCATCGCTGGCGCCGTGGCCGCTGGTGGTGGCATGGACCCGGTGCTGCTGGCCGGCCTGCTGATGGCTGCCGCCATTCTGGGGGACAGTACCAACTACGTGATAGGGCGAACGGCCGGCGAGCGGTTGTTCAACAACCCCAACTCGAAAATCTTCCGCCGCGATTACCTGCAGCGTACCCACGACTTCTACGAACGCCACGGCGGCAAGACCGTGACCATGGCGCGCTTCCTGCCCATCCTGCGTACCTTTGCACCGTTCGTCGCCGGCATCGCACACATGCATTACCCACGCTTCCTCGGTTTCAGCATCGCCGGTTCGCTGCTGTGGGTGGGAGGCCTGGTTACCCTGGGTTACTTCTTCGGTAACGTGCCGTTCATCAAGCAACACCTGTCGCTGATGGTGGTGGGCATCATCATCCTGTCGCTGGTGCCGATGATCCTCGGCCTGCTGCGCGGCCGCCTGGGCCGGGCCGCCAAGGCTCACTGACCGCCACTCATGTGGTCGTTCAGCGCCTGGCGGCGCAAGCGCACCCTGGCGCGCTACCCCATCTCCCCCCAGCAATGGCAGGCTGTACGCGAGCGCCTGCCGATGCTGGACGGCATCAGTGACGCCGAAGACCACTGGCTGCGCGAAGCCTGCATCCTGTTCCTGCTCGACAAGCACCTCACCTGCCTGCCCGGCGTCGAACTGGACGACGAGCAGCGCCTGCTGCTGGCCGCCCAGGCGCAACTGCCACTGCTGCACCTGGGCGAGCTGAACTGGTATCAGGGCTTCCACGAAATTATCCTGTACCCCGACGACTTCAAAAGCCCCCAGCGCCACCGCGATGCCAGTGGCGTGGAGCACGTCTGGGACGGCGAGCACAGCGGCGAAGCCTGGCAGCAGGGGCCGATCATCCTGGCCTGGAACGGCGTGCTGGCCAGTGGCGGCTGGGAGGCCTACAACCTCGTCATCCATGAGCTGGCGCACAAGCTCGACATGCTCAATGGCGATGCCAACGGCCTGCCCCCGCTGCACAGCGGCATGCCGGTGGATGAGTGGGCAACGGCCATGCAACAGGCCTACGACGACCTCAACCGCCAGCTGGACGCCAACCCCGACGCCGAAACCGCCATCGACCCCTATGCCGCGGAAAACCCGGCAGAATTCTTTGCTGTCACCAGCGAATACTTCTTTAGTGCCCCCGACCTGCTGCAGCAGGCTTATCCATTGGTCTACCGCCAGTTGTCGCTGTTCTACCGGCAAGACCCGCTGGCGCGCCTGCGCCGGCTACAGGCAGAACACCCCGAATACCGCGAAAGCCACGCCTGACGGGGCCGCACATCAGGCCAGGCGTGGCATGCCCCGGCAGAATGTGCCTATAATCGCCGCCACTTTTTTGGTCAAACACGGGGGCACTGCCCAATGAGCTACAGCAAGATTCCGGCGGGCAAAGACCTGCCGAACGACATCTACGTCGCCATCGAGATCCCGGCCAACCACGCGCCGATCAAATACGAGATCGACAAGGACAGCGACACCCTGTTCGTCGACCGTTTCATGGCTACCCCAATGTTCTACCCAGCCAACTACGGCTTCATCCCGAACACCCTGGCTGACGACGGTGACCCGTTGGACGTGCTGGTTGTTACCCCTTACCCGGTAGCGCCAGGCTCGGTTATCCGCGCCCGTCCGGTTGGCGTGCTGAACATGACCGACGACGGCGGCGGCGACGCCAAGGTCATCGCTGTTCCTCACGACAAGCTGTCGCAGCTGTACGTTGACGTGAAAGAATACACCGACCTGCCAGCCCTGCTGATCCAGCAGATCGAGCACTTCTTTGCCAACTACAAAGATCTCGAGAAGGGCAAGTGGGTCAAGATCGAAGGCTGGGAAGGCGCCGACGCCGCCCGTGCCGCGATCACCAAATCGGTTGCTGCCTACAAAGGCTGATACCGGTTGCAGGAAGAACCCCGCCATGGCGGGGTTTTTTTATGCCTGAACGGGCGATGCTCAGGTTGCTGGTAATAAATCCTACGCAGTCCTACATCAACTCCCTACAAACCACCCCTTTTCGTACAACCCCTGTCAACACCCGGTTCATATGCTTGCTGCCCCCCCGCCGCTACACTCGCCAGCATGAACACTTCCGGCGACCGCCTCAAAGCCCTGCTCCACGAATGTGGCCTGACCCCTTCCGATTTTGCCGCCCAACGCAGCGTCACACCGCAGCACGTCAACAACTGGTTCAAACGGGGTGTGCCTTTGGCCCGGCTGGACGAACTGGCCGACTTGTTCTGCGTGCATCGCCGTTGGCTACGCACCGGAGAAGGGCCCAAACATCCCAACCCGATCCTGCGCAGCGGCGCGCCCCGGCCGACGCCCGTCAACCCGCCCTCTCCGCTGTCGGTGGAACATGGCCGGGCAGTTAAGGTGCCCTACTACCAGTTGCAACAAGGCCTGCTGTCGCCGGTGGCCAGCAAACACCTGCGCTTGCCGGCAAAAGCGTTGAGGGGGCTGGGTGTGCATGCTGCCAATGCGATCTGCCTGGCGATGCCGGCCAGCAACATGCTGCCGCTGATTCCGCTGAATGCCAGCCTGGCCATCGACCTGGGCATGACCCGAGTGGTAGAGGGCGAAACCTATGCCCTGCTGCACAACGGCATGCTCAGGGTGAACAACCTCAGCCTTGGCCAGCACGGTACGCTGTACCTGCACAGCCATGACCGGCGCAACTACGCAGTCGAACGCTACACCCCCGCACAGTGCCAGGCGCAGGGCCTGGAAATTCTTGGCTGGGTGTTTCACTGGTCGCATTTCCGCCAACAGCGGCCTGGCTGAAACACCCTGTGCCATTTTTTGCTGGGCATCCTGCGCGTGCCCTTGTATGCTACGCGGCACATTCAGCCCCGACCTGCGCAAGCCGCGGTCCAGAGGGCTCTGGCGATATCCCACACGGGCATCTGCCATTTCTTTCAGGCCCTTGATGGCCACTCAGTTAAGGCGATTGCGGCTTACCATAAATTAGTCGGAAGCGTCCCCGAGAAGCCGGCCACAAGCCGGCTTTTTAATGCCTCGCCGAAAGCCATCCCAAGCCCTCTGCAGCCTGCCTCCCCCCTTCGAGAAGCTGACGAAAAAGTAATGTCGAACTCAGTTTTCTGACAGCGGCAACTCGCTAGTTTGGTCGTGGGCTGCGACATCCAGCAGCCAGGATATCCGCACTCCACACGACTGGACGCAACGGCATGCAAAGCAAAACCACAAGACGCACCTTCGTCAAAGGCCTGGCCGCTACCGGACTGCTCGGCGGGTTGGGCATGTGGCGCACGCCGGTGTGGGCCTTGAACAGCCCTGGCCAGCCAACCGTGCTGACGGGCAGCGACTTCGACCTGTACATCGGTGAACTGCCGGTCAATATCACCGGCACAACGCGCACAGCGATGGCCATCAACGGCTCTATACCTGGCCCAACGCTTCGCTGGCGCGAAGGCGATACCGTTACGCTTCGCGTGCGCAACCGTTTGAAGCAGGACACCTCCATCCACTGGCACGGCATCATCCTGCCGGCCAACATGGATGGCGTGCCTGGCCTGAGCTTCGATGGCATCGCCCCGGATGGCCTGTATGAGTACAGGTTCAAAGTCCATCAGAACGGCACCTACTGGTACCACAGCCATTCAGGCTTCCAGGAACAGGTTGGGGTGTACGGCGCGCTGGTCATCGATGCGAAAGAACCCGAGCCGTTCACCTATGACCGGGATTACGTGGTGATGCTCAGCGACTGGACGGATGAAGACCCTGCCCGGGTGCTGTCCAAGCTCAAGAAACAGTCTGACTACTACAACTTCCACAAACGGACGGTGGGTGATTTCGTCAACGACGTGTGCGAAATGGGCTGGTCCGCTGCGGTGGCTGATCGCACGATGTGGGCCGAAATGAACATGAGCCCCACCGATCTCGCGGACGTGAGCGGGTACACCTACACCTACCTCATGAATGGCCAGACACCGGGCGGCAACTGGACGGGGATATTCAAGCCTGGCGAAAAAATTCGCCTGCGCTTCATCAACGGCTCCGCCATGACGTATTTCGACGTGCGTATTCCCGGCCTGAAGATGACCGTGGTTGCGGCGGATGGGCAATATGTGAAGCCGGTATCGGTCGACGAGTTCCGTATCGCGGTTGCTGAAACCTACGATGTGATTGTCGAGCCCGAAGATGAGCAGGCATACACCCTCTTTGCTCAATCCATGGACCGTACCGGCTATGCCAGGGGAACGTTGGTTGTCCGCGAAGGCTTGCAAGCGGCTGTTCCAGCTGTTGATCCACGCCCGCTGATTTCCATGAGCGACATGGGTATGGATCACAGCGGCATGGCGGGGATGGACCATGGCAGCATGGCCGGCATGGACCACAGCCAGATGGCCGGCATGAGTGGGGCCATGCAGCGCCATCCTGACTCAGAGACCAACAACCCCTTGGTCGACATGCAGACGATGAGCCCGACGCCGAAACTGAGCGACCCGGGCATCGGGCTGCGTAACAACGGCCGCCGTGTGCTGACCTATGCGGACCTGCGCAGCACCTTCATTGATCCCGACGGCCGAGAACCTGGCCGCACCCTCGCGTTGCACCTCACAGGCCACATGGAAAAGTTCGCCTGGTCGTTCGACGGGGTCAAGTTTTCCGATGCCGAGCCGCTGCGTCTCAAATACGGGGAGCGCCTTCGTATCACCTTGGTCAACGACACCATGATGACTCACCCCATCCACCTTCATGGTATGTGGAGCGACCTGGAGGATGAGAACGGCAACTTCATGGTGCGCAAGCACACCATCGACATGCCGCCTGGCTCGAAGCGAAGTTACCGCGTGACTGCGGATGCCTTGGGGCGCTGGGCCTATCACTGCCACCTGCTGTTCCACATGGAAATGGGCATGTTCCGAGAAGTCCGCGTGGACGAATGAGCGGGAAGTCCGAGATGAAAAAACCTATGAAGCAAAGCGCAATTTTCCTCTCTGCTACCACCGCAGGCCTGCTGGCTGTCTACGCCCCGTCGTCGTGGTCCAGCGACAACCATGGCGCGATGAAGGGCATGGATCATAGAAGCATGGATCACTCGAAGATGAACCATGGTGCTGCCACCCCTGCGACGACCAGCCGAACGCCGATTCCCGAATTGACGGATGCAGACCGGCAGGCGGCATTCCCCCCGCTGGGAGGGCATCAGGTGCACGACAGCGCACTCAATAGCCTCTTCTTGCTGGACCAGCTTGAGTATCAGGATGCAGACGAGGGAAGCACCCTGGCCTGGGATGCTACCGGGTGGGTCGGCGGCGATATCAACCGGGTGTGGTTTCGCTCCGAAGGCGAACGCACCAACGGCGTCACCGAAGATGCCGAGTTGCAGTTGCTCTATGGCCGCGCTGTCAGCCCCTGGTGGGATGTGGTTGCCGGGGTGCGCCAGGATTTCAAACCGCAATCCCCGCAGACCTGGGCTGCATTCGGTATCCAGGGCATGGCGCTTTACGGCTTCGAGGCCGAAGCCACCGCGTTCCTGGGTGAGAACGGTCAAACCGCCGCGCGCCTGGAAGGCGACTACGACATTCTGCTGACCAATCGCCTGATTCTTCAGCCCACCGCCGAAGCCAATTTCTATGGCAAGAACGACCCTGAGCGCGGTGTGGGCTCTGGCCTGGCCAATACGGAGGTCGGGCTGCGGCTACGGTATGAAATTGTTCGCCAGTTCGCACCTTACATAGGCATCACCTGGAACCGTTCCTATGGCAGAACGGCCGATTTCATCCGCGACGAGGGCGGCGATGTGGATGAAGCGCGTTTCATTGCCGGCATCCGCATGTGGTTTTGAGAGCCCGAGATGAAAAAAACAATTACAACGCTTGCAGCAGCAGGCGCCGTCGCCGGTGCCGGCGTATTGGGCGCAGCTGACTTTGGCCTGGTGAACGTCGGGGCTGATGATCCCCATTTCCCGGCCGTGCATGCCTTTCTGGCCATGGCCAGGGATCGGTCCATCGAGGTACGGGCCAGGGATATCGAGGTACCGAACCTCAAGAATGAAAACCTGATTCGCATCGGCGCCGGTAACTACAACGCCATGTGCATTGGTTGCCATCTGGCCCCTGGCGTCGAAAAGACCGAGCTGAGCCAAGCGCTGTACCCGTCGCCCCAAGATCCGAGCAAGCTCGGCGCCAGCGGTGACCGGGGCAGCGAAGAACCCTCGAAACCCAGGGCGCAGCTTAAAGGCGATGTCGAGAAGCCCGCGCGCGAGCTGGCGGCGGATCTGGCCAAGGTAAAAAGCCTTCAGGTGCGCTTCGAACGGTTCGATGGGCTGGATCATGGGCAAATGCTGGGGGCTTCCTTGAACGCGGTGATCGAGCAGTAGGCCAGATAACAGGGAATCCCGCTCCGGCCTGCTGCTCCGTCGCATCGTCAAGGATAGATGTACTTGAGCACGTACTGGCTCAGCTCACGGAAGGCATCCCTGGGAATCCGGGCTACAAGATCTGGTGTCCGGCCAAGCGTCTTGCAGCATGCCGCGACCATCTGCTGGCGCACCGGCTCATCGAGCATGCTGGCATGCACAACCTGGAAGAACTGAAGGTAAACGCCAGAACCACTGCCCTCAGGGCTGCGCCGGATTTCAACAGGTGTGTCGTGGTAAGGCGCCCGGAAGAACGGCTGGCCATCGTAGTCCGCCTGTGGGGTCAGCACACCCTGGGCATCACACCGGCTGTGACACAGCACTTTGCTCTGCTGATCCGTCTCGAAGCCTCGTTCATAAAGCGTCACTTGCGACCCGGGTGCCTGTAGGCAGGCACTTTCAAAAGCGTTCAGGATCTTCCGGGCATTCGCCTGGGAAGCCTGGATCTGCGACAACGCCACGAACCGCTCGATTTCACCCTTGACGACACTTTTAACGCCACGGTCGAGGGTTGCCCAGTGGCTGAACTCCTCTTTGCAGGCAATCATGTGAATCTCGAAGCGGTAACCTGCCTCTACGGCAGCAGGCGGGAAACCGGCGAACGCTTCATCGTCCAGTGCCGACTCCATGATGATGTTGTAGCGGTTGGCGAAGGCATACTCGAAAACCTTGCCGCTCAGCGCTCTGACGAAGGCTTCGGTGTGTTGGTAAACATGCAACACACCGTGCTCGCTCATCTGTGCGTAGTGCGGGTGCAGTTTGCGGAACTCAGGCAAATAAAGCCGCACATGGTTCTCGTAGCGCTTGCTGGGTAGCAACTGCTTCTCCAGCAAGTAAGTCTTGCCCGACCCTTGCGCCCCCGCAACGATTAGCATGTTCGGGGTGGGGTCACTGTCAGGCCCATCAGCCTCACGTGCCTTGTCGAAGAGCGTGTTGTCGAGCACGGCAAAGGCATCTGTCACGTCGTTGGCAGTGAACGGGTAAAGCGTGGCCATATCTGCAATCCTCAAGTATCTGCCCCAAGCGGGCTGCCCGGCACTTTAGAAGTTGCGATGACGTACCGTGTGGTAGATGGCTATGGCATCTCTGGCCAGCCCGCCGAAGGTCGTAGACGCGTGGGTTGCCAGTGAGGTGGCCATGTGCGTTATGCTTGGCCGGTCTTCAGGGCGGGGTGAAAGTCCCCACCGGCGGTAAATCGAAAGATGAGCCCGCGAGCGCCCCGGCCATGCCGGGGGTCAGCAGATCTGGTGCGACTCCAGAGCCGACGGTCACAGTCCGGATGAAAGAAGGCGTCAGGCAGGGGCCTATCCGGGCGCCCCTGCGCGCGCATTTTGTTCGCCCCGAGACGTTCATCGATCATTCACGAGGAGCGTTTCATGTCCACCCTTCACCACCCGCAATTCCCCAATGTTTCTGCCGCCATCGCCGCCTTCCAGGCCGGGCGCCCTGTATTGCTGCTTGATGATGACGACCGCGAAGACGAAGCGGACATCATTGCGGCTGCCGAAAACATCACGCTGCAGACCATGGCCATGATGATCCGCGACTGCAGCGGCATCGTCTGCCTGTGCCTGGACGAAGCCACCGTTGACGAACTGCAACTGGCGCCGATGGTGCAGAACAACCAGGCCCGCCACGGCACCGGTTTCACCGTCACCATCGAAGCGGCAGAAGGCATCACCACCGGGGTTTCTGCCCAGGACCGCATCACCACCATTGGCGCAGCATTGCGTTCCAGCGCCGAACAACGCCATATCGTCAGCCCAGGGCATGTGTTCCCGCTGCGCGCCCGCAATGGCGGGGTGTTGACCCGCCGTGGGCACACTGAAGGCTCGGTGGACCTGGCACGCCTGGCCGGCCTGCGCCCTGCGGCGGTGCTGTGCGAGCTGATGAACCCCGATGGCAGCATGGCCCGTGGCGAGCAGGTAGCGGTGTATGCGCGGCAGTACAACTTGCCGGTGCTGACCATCGAGGAGCTGGCGCGGTATCGGGAGGCGATGCTGGAGCGGGAAGCCGAGCCTGCCTGATAGATCACCTTGGGGCCATTCGCGGGTTTACCCGCGAAAGGGCCTGTGAAACCCGCCTCATTACCCCTGAAGTTTGCTCCCCCCGCCCCGCTCTGCTAGTGTCGCGCCGTTCTGACATGCCACCGAGACAGTCGCCATGGCCCGCAAAAAAGCCTCCCTCGATTTCGAGCAATCCCTCGCAGACCTGCAAGCACTGGTCGAGCGCCTGGAGAACGGCGAGTTGTCGCTGGAAGAGTCGCTGGCCGCCTTCGAGCAAGGCATCGCCCTGACCCGTGATTGCCAAAGTGCCCTGGCCCAGGCCGAACAGAAGGTCCAAATTCTGCTGGAGCGCGATGGCGAGCTGGCTGCCCAGCCCTTCGACGCGGAGCCAGAAGCATGATCGGCACCTACCAGGCCAGTTGCCAGGCGCGTGTCGACGCAGCCCTCGAACCCCTGTTCGTCGCCCCGACCAAAGAGCTGGAACGCCTTTATGCCGCCATGCGCTACAGCGTGATGAACGGCGGCAAGCGTGTGCGCCCATTGCTGGCCTATGCAGCCTGCGAAGCCCTGGGTGCCCCGGCCGAACAAGCCAACGGCGCAGCCTGCGCGGTCGAACTGATTCACGCTTATTCGCTGGTGCATGACGACCTGCCGGCCATGGACGACGACGACCTGCGTCGCGGCCAGCCGACCACTCACAAAGCCTTCGATGAAGCCTGCGCCATTCTGGCTGGCGACGGCTTGCAGAGCCTAGCGTTCAGCGCCCTGCTCGACCCGCGCCTGAGCCCGCAGAGCGACAGCATTCGACTGGCCATGGTCCAGGCCTTGGCCAAAGCTGCCGGCCCGGCTGGTATGGTCGGTGGCCAAGCCATCGACCTCGGCTCGGTTGGCCTGAAGCTGGACCAGCAGGCGCTGGAGTTCATGCACCGGCACAAGACTGGCGCGCTGATTGAAGCCAGCGTACGTCTCGGAGCCCTGGCCAGCGCCCATGCGGAACAGGCGCAGCTGGATGCCCTGCAAACTTACGCACAGGCTATCGGCCTGGCATTCCAGGTGCAGGACGACATCCTCGACGTTGAAAGCGACACCGCCACCCTGGGCAAACGCCAGGGCGCTGACATAGCCCGTGACAAACCGACCTACCCGGCACTGCTAGGGCTGGAAGCGGCCAAGACCTATGCGATCGAACTGCGCGACCAGGCGCTGGTCGCACTGGATGGGTTCGGCGAAAAGGCCGAGCCGCTGCGGGCGTTGGCGCGCTACATTGTCGAACGCCGTAACTGATTGATTGGGGCTGCAGAGCGGCCCCAACTGCCACCCGCATGAATGGGCAGCTTTTCCTACAATGGGGTAAACTGCCGCGTCTTCACACACCTATAACGACTCGCCTGATGCCCACGACGTTTCAAGAGATCCCCCGCGAACGCCCGGTCACGCCGTTGCTCGACCGCGCTGACACGCCTGCCGGCCTGCGCCGGCTGGCCGAAGCCGACCTGGAGACCCTGGCCGACGAACTGCGCCAGGAACTGCTCTACACCGTGGGTCAGACCGGTGGGCATTTTGGTGCCGGCCTGGGCGTGATCGAGCTGACCATCGCCCTGCACTACGTATTCGACACCCCGGACGACCGACTGGTGTGGGACGTCGGCCACCAGGCCTACCCGCACAAGATCCTCACCGGGCGCCGTAACCGCATGCTCAGCCTGCGCCAGAAGGACGGTATCGCCGCCTTCCCGCGCCGCAGCGAAAGCGAGTACGACACCTTTGGCGTTGGCCACTCCAGCACCTCGATCAGCGCCGCACTGGGCATGGCCATTGCCGCCCGCCTGCAAAACAGCGCACGCAAGTCGATTGCGGTGATCGGGGATGGTGCGCTGACCGCCGGTATGGCCTTCGAGGCGTTGAACCACGCCCAGGAAGTCAACGCCGACATGCTGGTGATCCTCAACGACAACGACATGTCGATTTCGCGCAATGTCGGTGGCCTGTCCAACTACCTGGCCAAGATTCTCTCCAGCCGCACCTACTCGAGCATGCGCGAAGGCAGCAAGAAAGTGCTGTCGCGCCTGCCCGGCGCCTGGGAAATTGCCCGTCGCACCGAGGAGTACGCCAAGGGCATGCTCGCCCCCGGGACCCTGTTCGAAGAGCTGGGCTGGAACTACATCGGCCCGATCGACGGCCACGACCTGCCGACCATGATCGCCACCCTGCGCAACATGCGAGACCTGAAAGGCCCGCAGTTCCTGCATGTGGTGACCAAGAAGGGCAAGGGCTTCGCCCCGGCCGAGATTGACCCGATCGGCTACCACGCCATCACCAAGCTGGAGCCGGCCGACAAGCCTGCCGCGCCGAAAAAAGCCAGCGGGCCGAAATATTCTGCCGTGTTCGGCCAGTGGCTGTGCGACATGGCTGCCGCCGACAACCGCCTGGTGGGCATTACCCCGGCGATGAAGGAAGGCTCGGATCTTGTAGCCTTCAGCGAGCGCTACCCAGAACGTTACTTCGACGTAGCGATTGCCGAGCAGCACGCCGTCACCCTGGCAGCCGGTATGGCCTGCGAGGGCAGCAAGCCGGTGGTGGCGATCTACTCCACCTTCCTGCAGCGCGCCTACGACCAGCTGATCCACGACGTGGCGGTGCAGAACCTCGACGTACTGTTCGCCATCGACCGCGCCGGCCTGGTTGGCGAAGACGGCCCGACTCACGCGGGCAGCTACGACTTGTCGTACCTGCGCTGCATCCCAGGCATGCTGGTGATGACCCCGAGCGACGAGAACGAGCTGCGCAAGATGCTTAGCACCGGCCACCTGTACAACGGTCCGGCGGCTGTTCGCTACCCGCGTGGCACCGGCCCGAATGCGCCGATCAGCGGCGACCTCGAACCGCTGGAAATCGGCAAGGGCGTGGTTCGTCGCCAAGGTGAGAACGTCGCCCTTCTGGTGTTTGGTGTTCAACTGGCCGAGGCCATGCAAGTGGCCGAGCAGATCAACGCGACTGTGCTCGACATGCGTTTCGTCAAGCCGCTGGACGAAGCCTTGGTGCTGGAGCTGGCTGGCAGCCACTCGCTGCTGGTGACCATTGAAGAGAACGCCATCATGGGTGGCGCGGGTGCTGCGGTGGGTGAGTTCCTTGCCAACGAAGCCGTGGTCAAACCGTTGCTGCACCTGGGGCTGCCGGACATCTATGTCGAGCATGCCAAGCCTGCGCAAATGCTGGCTGAGTGTGGGCTGGATGCAGCGGGGATCGAAGCTTCGGTGAAGGCCCGCATGGCCAAGCTCGGCCTCTAGGGCCTATTCGCGGGCACGCCCGCTCCCACAGGTAATCCACTGCTCTTAAGGCCGGAGATATACCTGTGGGAGCGGGCGTGCCCGCGAATGCTATGGTGCAGAAAATGAGAAACCCAACCTTTGCCACCCTGCTTTGCCTCCCTCTCCCGCTGCTGGCTGCCGAACGCGACGACGCCCTCAAGCTCCCCGACGTACTCATAAGCGCCAGCCGCCAGGTCGAGTCACGCACCGCCACCAGCGCCGCGAACACCGTCTTCACCCGCACCGACATCGACCGCCTGCAACCCACCAGCGTCACCGACCTACTCGCCCGCGTGCCCGGCGTACAAGTGGCCCCCACCGGTGGCCGTGGCAGCCTGCCTGGCATCTTCATACGCGGTACCAAGGCCGCACAGAGCCTGGTGCTGGTCGATGGCGTACGCATCGCCAACGCGACCTCTGGCGACAGCGGCCTGCAATTTCTGGACGTGGACCAGATCGAACGTGTCGAAGTGCTGCGCGGCTCGCGCTCGGCGGTGTACGGCAGCGATGCCATTGGTGGAGTGATCCAGATCTTTACCCGCCGTAGCAATGGCAACGGCCTGCAACCGCGCCTGCGCCTGGCAACGGGCAGCAACCAGACGTTCCAGCGAAGCCTTGGCCTCTCAGGAGGTAATGGCGAAACCCGGTTCAACCTCGGCGCCAGCCTGGATGAAACCGCCGGCATCGACTCGACCGGGCCATCATTCGCCAGCGACGGCGACCACGACGCCTACCGCAACAAGTCGCTCAACCTGAGCCTGAGCCACACCTTCGGCGAACGCTTCGAGGCCGGCCTGAACCTGCTCGACAGCCGTGGCCGCAGCGAGTACGACAACCCGTTCGGCGGCTTCGACCCGGTCACCTTCGAAAGCTTCGGGCAAAAGCCCTACACCGATTTCAGCGTTAGCAGCCTGGGCAGCTATTTCGATGCCCAGGTCACCGATACCTGGCATTCGCGGCTGGAACTGGCCCACAGTGAGAACCGCGACGACAAGCGCGACAAGCTCAGCGCCGAACGCTTCGTGTTCAACACCTACCGTGACCAGGTTTCCTGGCAGAACGACCTGGCCCTGGGCGAGCAACACAGCCTGCTGCTGGGTGGCGACTGGTACGAAGACCGCGTGCACGCCAGCACCGATTTCACCGAGGACAGCCGCTGGAACCGCGCCGTATTCGTCCAGCATCGTTACAAAGGCGAGCAATTCTCCACCGAAGTCGGCGTGCGCCTTGACCGTAACCAGCAGTTCGGCGGACAGACCACCTGGAGCGGCAGCCTGACCGTACCGTTGAATGCGCAGAACGACGTGCTGCTGTCCTACAGCGAAGGCTTTCGGGCGCCAACCTTCAATGACCTGTATTACCCCCAGTTCAGCAACCCGGGCCTGGACCCCGAGCACTCCAGAAGCTACGAGTTGCAATGGCGCAGCCAGCTGACCACGGACAGCCGCCTGGAAACCTCGCTGTACCGCACAGACCTGCGCGATGCGATCGTGTTCGGCCAGGACTCGATACCCCGCAATGTCGCCTCGGCACGCATCAACGGTTTCGAGATGGCCCTGGCGCAACAATGGGGCCCGTGGCGCAGCCAGCTGGGCCTGGCACTGATCGACCCGCGTGACCGCGACAGCGGCCACACCCTCGCCCGCCGTGCCCGCCGCACACTGAGCCTGGACCTGGACCGTGAACTGGGGCGTTTCAGCGTGGGGGCAAGCTGGCAAGCAGTCAGCAGTAGCTATGACGATGAAGCCAACCGCAACCGCATCGGCGGCTATGGCCTGCTCGGTTTGCGCGGTAGCTGGGCAGCCACGGATGAAGTGAAACTGGAAGCAAAGCTGGATAACCTGCTGGACCGCGCCTACAACCGTGCCCTTTACAGCTATGAAGGCGCCTACCACCCGTACCGCGAAGAAGGCCGTACGCTGCTGTTCAGCCTTACCTGGACGCCGGCGCTTTAGCCGCGAGCAACGCGCACAGGCGGGCGGTGGCTTCGATCATCTGCCCGCTGGGGCGCTCCAGGCCTTTGTCAGGTACCACCAGCAAGCGGCCATCGGCAACCGCACGCAGTTGCGGCCAGGCCTTCCAGCTCGCAAGCTGCGCCTGATCGCCAGCCAGGATGACCTGCGGGTTGCGCAGCAGCACAGACTCCACATTCACCTGTGGCGCCGGCTGACTGAGGTCGGCGAACACATTGCGCGCCCCGCACACGGCCAAGGCATCGCTGACCACCTGCCGGCCACCCAAGGTGTACAAGGGGCGGTCCCAGACCTGATAGAACACCTGCAATGGCTCATCGCGCCGATACTGCTGACGCAGCTGCCCCAACCGCTCCCGCAGGGCCTGGGCGTACTGATGGCCTTGCTCGGCACGCCCGACGCGCCCGGCAATGGCCTCGATCTGCTCAATTAGTTGCTTGATGTCATGGGGTTCGGCACTGAAAGTCGCAATGCCCAGGCGCTTGAGCTGGTCGCGCTGGGCGGGCGGCACGCTGCCAGGCCACAGCAGTAACAGGTCAGGGCGCAGGCTGAGCAGGCGCTCCATGTCCAGTTGCCCTTGGCGCCCCACCGAGGGCAGGTCGCGCAGCGCCGCCGGCCGTTCACCACCGTCAAGCACACCCACCAGCAGGTCGTCGGCCTGCAGTTCGAGCATGATTTCAGTCATCGACGGCGCCAGACTGACGACCCGCATGGGTTCAGCGGCCAGTGCGGTGCAGGCTACCAGCACCAGAAGGCCAGCCAGCAGGCGCATTAACCGAGCTGACGCGGAATGCGATAGAGGTACAGCACCACCACGGTGGACAGCGCCAGCAGGATCTGCGGCACCGCTTCCAGTCCGACCAGCACCGACAGCGCAGCGACCCAGGCCGGGAAGCAGGCATACAGCATGGCCAAGCGCCGAACCCGCGCCAGTTCGATCCAGGCGGCGGGCTCTTCGCCCGTGCCAAGCACCTTGGAGGTGGCGATCAGGGCCCGCTTGTAAGCCCCGAAACGCGGCAGGCTGAGGAACATGGTCGCCGCGCCGGCAATGAACAGTGGCATGGCCAGCACCGGGATCAGTGCGTCACCGCCACCAAAGGCCCAGGCCATCACCGGCAGCGGCACCAGGCCCACCGCCAGGTACTGCCACCAGGCCAGCGCCAGGCGCCGCTTGACCTCGGTGCGGGTCACGCCTGGGGCGCCTCGCCTTGGTGTTCGTTGCCCAGCATGTGGCCCAATTTGCCGGCCTTGGTCGCCAGGTAGTAGCGGTTGTGCGGATTGTGGCCGGTGTGCAGCGGCACACGTTCGGCAACCACGATGTTCATGTCGGTCAGGGCTTTGACCTTGCGCGGGTTGTTGGTCATCAGCCGCAGCGACTTCACGCCCAGGTGCTCCAGCATCGGCAGGCACATGGCATAGTCGCGCTGGTCGGCGGCAAAGCCCAGGCGCTCATTGGCTTCGACGGTGTCGGCGCCGCCATCCTGCAGCTCGTAGGCGCGGATCTTGTTCAGCAGGCCAATGCCACGGCCTTCCTGGCGCAGGTACAGCAGCACGCCACGGCCTTCACGGGCGATGGCCTGCAGCGCGGCTTCCAGCTGAGAGCCGCAGTCGCAGCGCTGGCTGAACAGGGCATCGCCGGTCAGGCACTCGGAGTGCAGACGCCCCAGCACCGGCTGACCGTCCGCGATGTCACCCAGGCTGAGCACAACGTGCTCACGGCCAGTGGCTTCGTCGAGAAAGCCATGCATGGTGAAAGTCGCGAAAGGCGTCGGGAGTTTAGAGGCGGCAACAAAGACGACGGGCACGTTGTGCTCCTGGAATAAGTAGGAAATTTCTCGTGAGCCGATTGTATCAGCAGGTTGGGGGATGTGGGCTGGCTGAATACCGTGGCTTAAGATCGAAAAGTTCGATGCTTAGGCTATCCAGGCCCGGCCCTGGCTTCAGTGCGGTTTGCTATCCGAAGTGAACGGATACGGCTGCTTCCAGCGCTCGAAGATCGGCTTCAGTTCGCCACTGCGCACCAACTCGGCCATGCGCTTGTCAAACAGGTCGCTCAAGGCTTTGGCCTGGTCGTTACGGGTAAAGGCCAGGTACAGCGGCAGCTCGGCCACATGCGTGCGACGGAAGCGCTCAGGCTGGGAGCTTTGGCCGAGCACGTAGTCAACCTCGGTCAGCGCATCGATATAGAAATCCACCCGGTCATGCTCAAGCATCGGCAAGATGCCTTCGCGGCGCTGAACTTCCCGGAAGTCATGCACATTGGGCAGATAGCTGGCGTAGTCATAGCCGCGTACCCACGCCAGGCGGTATTTACCCACGTTCTCAGAGGTGGGCACAGGCTTGCTGGCCAGCCCCAAGGCGTAGATATGGTCCATGTCGAAGTGCCAGCGCGGGTAAAGGTTATCGTCGTTCTCTGCCTTGTACGAACCCACCCAGGCATCAGCCTCGCCCCGTTTCACCAACCCGACCGCCCGGCTGTAGGGCGCGCTCTGGGTCACCACCTTGACCCCGGCCGGCTCGAACACCTTGCGCAGCACGTCCCAGGCGACCCCGGTACCGTCGGCGTTGGTATAGTCGAGCCACTCTTCACTGACCAAATGTATCTGCTTCGGCACACCGTCAGCAGCTGTCACCCACGGGGCAACACTCAGCAGCATTGCCAGCAGCACAGTCCTTATGGCCATTCACGCGCTCCCTGTTTCAGGCAACCGCCCACACCAGAACCTGCATGCCCAGCCAGGCGAACACGCCGGCCAGGATATCGTCGAGCATGATACCGACGCCCCCGTGCACATGGCGGTCGATCCAGCGGATCGGCCACGGCTTGAGGATGTCGAAGAAGCGGAACATCAGGAACCCTGCCAGCAGCCACTGCCAGCCTTCCGGCACCAGCCAGAGGGTGATCCACATGCCGACAATCTCATCCCAGACAATGCCTTCATGGTCGTGTACACGCAAGTCATTGGCGACTTTGCCGCACAACCAGAAGCCAAACAGCATGCTCACGCCGAGCAGCAGCCAGTACCCCCAGTCGGGCAGCATCTGCCACAACGGGATGAACGGTATGGCCACCAGCGAACCCCAGGTGCCTGGGGCCTTGGGCAAGGTGCCGGAACCGAAGCCGAAGGCGATGAAGTGCCACGGGTTGCGCCAGACCGAAGGCGGAACGAACTCCGCAGGCACCTGGTTGGGGTGATCGGTCACGGTGTCTCCCTAAAGTGTTGATAGCCCCGCTGAACGGGGGTGATGTCCCGGCCCTGCGCGTCGCGCAAGGTCACGCCCTGCCCTTCGAGCACACGGCCAATGGTATGCACCTCGACGAAACCGAGGTTGGCCAAGGGCGCCAGCGCCTCAGGCGGCAGCGTGAAGGCCAGCACGTAATCGTCGCCACCCGCAAGCGCAGCCTGCACTGCCGCCTCGCGGCCGAGGAAGGCCTCTACAGCAGGAGACACTGGCACCTGATCCAGGTTCACCTCCAGCGCCACGCCGGACGCCTTGGCGATATGCCCACAATCTGCGAGCAGGCCATCGGAGATGTCCAGCGCTGCGGTGGCCTGGCCGCGCAGCAGCGTGCCCAGGGTGAGCTGCGGCATCGGCGACCAGTAATGGGCAAGCAGCGACTCAGCCAGCTCGGCGGGCGCCTCGCGCTCACCCAGTACCAGCGGCAATGCACCGGCGGCCTTGCCCAAAACCCCGCCGACGCACAGCAAGTCGCCTGGCCGTGCACCGCTGCGGCGCAACGCCTGGCCAGCCGGCACGCGGCCGAACACGGTAACGGTGATGCTCAGTGGCCCCCGGGTGGTATCCCCCCCGATCAGGCTCATGCGGCAGCGGTGGGCCATGCGGCTTAGGCCGTCCGCAAAGGCGGCCAGCCAGTCTGGGCCAACATCCGGCAGGGTCAGGGCGAGGGTGAAGCCGATTGCGGTCGCCCCCATGGCCGCCAGGTCACTGGCCGCCACGGCCAACGAGCGCTGGCCGAGCAGAAGCGGATCGCAGACAGCAGGAAAATGCACCCCGGCGACCAGGGTATCGGTCGACACCGCCAGTTGCTCACCCGGGGGAAGCTGCAGCAGGGCGCAATCGTCACCGATCCCCAGTGCCACGCCCTCGCCGCCCTGCGCACAGGGCGCGGCGGCAAAGTAATGGTTGATCAGCTCGAACTCACCCATGGGCAGGCAGCGCCGGAATCAGCGCTTGTTCGCCTTGACTTCTGCTTCACGCAGGGCCGGAGCGAGCTTGTCCAGCACGCCGTTGACGAACTTGTGGCCATCAGTGGCACCGAAGACCTTGGCCAGCTCGACACCTTCGTTGATCACGACGCGGTAAGGCACATCGACGCGCTTGATCAGTTCCCAGGTGGACAGACGCAGCACGGCCAGTTCGACCGGGTCGAGCTCTTCCAGTGCGATGGTCATGCAAGGCACCAGCGCCTTGTCGATTTCGCCCTTGATTGCCGGGACCCCATGCAGGATCTCGCGGAAATAGGCACCGTCGACATCTGTGAAATCGTTATCCACCCGGAACTGCGCTTCGATCTCGTTCAGCGAATGCTGGGCCATGTGCCACTGGTACAGGGCCTGGGTCGCGAGCTTGCGGGCTTCGCGGCGCTTGGCGCTCTTCGAGGGCTTGCCGGCATCCGCAGGTTTTGGATCGCGCGGGTTGAAACGATCGCTTTCGTCGCTAATCACTTGGCCTCCAACTGCGCCAGCAGGCTGACCATTTCCAGAGCGGACAGGGCAGCTTCAGCACCTTTGTTGCCGGCCTTGGTGCCGGAACGTTCGATGGCTTGCTCGATGGAGTCGACGGTCAGTACGCCGAAGGCCACCGGAACACCGAACTCCATGGATACCTGGGCCAGGCCCTTGGTGCATTCGCCCGCCACGTATTCGAAGTGCGGGGTACCACCACGGATCACGGCACCCAGGGCGATGATCGCGTCGTAGGCGCCTTGCTGGGCGACCTTCTGTGCCACCAGCGGGATTTCGAATGCACCCGGGGCACGGATGATGGTGATGTCGCTTTCGCTGACACCGTGGCGTACCAGGGCATCAACGGCACCGCTTACCAGGCTTTCGACGACGAAGCTGTTGAAGCGGCCAACCACCAAAGCATAGCGACCTTTGGGGGCGATGAAGGTACCTTCGATGGTCTTCAGGGTCATTCCGATATTCTCATCTTCAAGAGCGAGGCCGCATGCTGGCGGCCTCGACAGGGGTATGGACTCGAGCTGGAGGGCGTCACTGCCGCCTCAAGTCACTCGGAGGGCACGTATTCTACAACTTCCAGATCGAATCCGGATATCGCATTGAACTTCATCGGCGAACTCATCAGGCGCATCTTGCGCACACCGAGGTCGCGCAGGATCTGTGAACCGGCACCCACGGTGCTGTAGGTGGTCGGTGCCTTGGCCGGTGCATCGCCCGCGCTTTCGCGGATGTGCGCCAGCAGCACGTCGCCGTCCAGCGGGTGGCCCAGCAGCAGCACCACGCCGCTGCCGGCCTCGGCCACGGCAGCCATGGCCGCACGCAGGCTCCAACGGCCCGGCTGCTTGACCAGCAGCAGGTCGCGCAGCGGGTCCATGTTGTGCACGCGCACCAGGGTTGGCTCTTCGGCGCAGATCTTGCCCAGGGTCAGGGCCATGTGCACGTCGCCTTCCACCGCATCGCGGTAGGTGACCAGGTTGAACTCACCCAGCTCGCTTTCCACCGGCTGCTCGGAAACGCGCTGCACAGTGCGCTCGTGGATCATGCGGTAGTGGATGAGGTCAGCAATGGTACCGATCTTCAGGCCGTGCTCGGCGGCGAACACTTCCAGTTCCGCGCGGCGCGACATGGTGCCGTCGTCGTTCATCACTTCGCAGATGACGCCGCTTGGCTCGAAACCAGCCATGCGCGCCAGGTCGCAGGCGGCTTCGGTGTGGCCGGCGCGGGCCAGGGTACCGCCAGGCTGGGCCATCAGCGGGAAGATGTGGCCTGGGCTGACAATGTCTTCGGCCTTGGCATCCTTGGCGGCGGCAGCCTGCACGGTACGGGCGCGGTCAGCGGCGGAAATGCCGGTGGTAACGCCTTCGGCGGCTTCGATCGACACGGTGAACTTGGTGCCGAAGCCCGAGCCGTTGCGCGGCGCCATCAGCGGCAGCTTCAGCGTTTCGCAACGCTCGCGGGTCATCGGCATGCAGATCAGGCCACGGGCGTGCTTGGCCATGAAGTTGATGTGCTCAGGCAGGCAGCACTCGGCTGCCATGATGATGTCGCCTTCGTTTTCGCGGTCTTCGTCATCCATGAGGATGACCATTTTGCCCTGGCGGATGTCTTCAACCAGTTCTTCGATGCTGTTGAGCGCCACGCGGCACCCCCTTCTCAATCAGGATTTCAAGAAGCCGTTGGCGGCCAGGAAGCTTTCGGTAATGCCACTGCCCTTGCTCGGTTCAGCAGCCTTGTCACCCAGCAGCAAGCGCTCCAGATAACGGGCCAGCAGGTCGACCTCAAGGTTTACCCGACGCCCTGCGCGGTAGTCGGCCATGATGGTTTCGGACAGGGTGTGCGGGACAATGGTCAGCTCGAACTCGGCGCCATTGACCTCATTGACCGTCAGGCTGGTGCCGTCGACGGTGATCGAACCCTTGTGGGCGATGTACTTGGCCAGTTCCTTCGGTGCACGCACGCGGAACTGGATGGCGCGGGCGTTATCGCTGCGCGAGATGATTTCACCAACCCCGTCGACGTGGCCGCTGACCAGGTGCCCGCCCAGGCGGGTGGTGGGGGTCAGGGCCTTTTCCAGGTTGACCTTGCTGCCACTCTTGAGGTCGATGAATGCGGTGCGCTTGAGGGTTTCGACGCTGACGTCGGCCCAGAAGCCGTCACCCGGCAGTTCGACAGCGGTCAGGCACACACCGTTGACAGCGATGCTGTCGCCGAGCTTGACGTCATCCAGGTCGAGCTTGCCGGTCTCGACGTAGACGCGCACGTCGCCACCCTTGGGGGTGAGGCTGCGGATGGTGCCGATGGATTCGATGATGCCGGTGAACATGGGGTCTTCCTCAAAAACGGTTTGCACGGGGCAAGCCCGGCATTATACGCCGGGCGCCGGCAGGGGGATGGCCGTGACCCGCCAGTCATCGCCCACTGCGCGCATTTCGGTAATTTTCAGCCGCGGTGCTTTGCTCATCTTGTCCAGCGGCCAGTCCAGCAACGGGCGGGCGTTGGAGCCGAGGAAGGTGCCGGCGACGAAGAACTGGTACTCGTCGACCAGGCCTTGCCGGGCAAAGGCGCCGACCAAGCCGGCACCGGCTTCCAGCAGGATTTCGTTCACGCCACGCGCCGCCAGGGCTTGCAGCAGCGCAGGCAGGTCGACCTGGCCATTGTCGCCCGGCAGGCTGAGCAACTCGTGGCCGGCAGCGGCATAGCCTGGGTCATCTGCGACAGCGGTCACCACCAGGGCCGGGCCGGCCTGGAAGAACGGCGCATCCAGTGGCAGGCGCAGGCGGCCATCGACCAGCACGCGCAGCGGTGTGCGGCTGAGCGCCAGGGCGGTGGTTTCGGGGTCTAGGCCCAGCTCGTCGCCGCGCACGGTCATGCGGGCGTTGTCGGCCAGCACGCTGGCAGCGCTGGTCAGCACCACGCTGGAACGGGCACGCAGGCGCTGCACCGCGGAACGGGCAGCCGGGCCGGTGATCCACTGGCTTTCGCCACTGGCCATGGCGGTGCGGCCATCCAGGCTCATAGCCAGCTTGGCGCGCACGAACGGCAGGCCATGTTCCATGCGTTTGAGAAAGCCCGGGTTGAGCGCGCGGGCCTCGGCTTCGAGCACGCCGCTGGCCACTTCAATACCCGCCTCGGCCAAACGCCGCAGGCCCTGCCCCGCCACTTGCGGGTTAGGGTCCTGCATGGCGGCCACCACCCGCGCCACACCGGCGTTGACCAGCGCTTCGGCACAGGGCGGCGTGCGGCCATGGTGGCTGCACGGCTCCAGGGTGACGTAGGCGCAGGCACCGCGGGCACGCTCACCGGCCTGGCGCAGGGCATGCACTTCGGCATGCGGCTCGCCGGCGCGCACGTGCCAGCCTTCGCCGACCACTTCGCCGTCGCGCACGATCACGCAGCCTACACGGGGGTTGGGGTGGGTGGTGTACAGGCCTTTGCGCGCCAGCTCCAGCGCGCGGGCCATGTAGTGGGCGTCAAGGATGGCGGCTTGGCTGGGCATGTTCACTCTTTAGCCGGCTCACGGGCCAGGCGGTCGATTTCTTCGCGGAACTCGTCCAGGTCCTGGAAGCGCCGGTACACCGAGGCAAAGCGGATGTAGGCCACTTCGTCGAGCTTGCGCAGCTCGGCCATGACCATTTCACCCACCACCAGCGATTTCACTTCGCGCTCGCCAGTGGCGCGCAGCCGGCTCTTGATGTGCGCCAGCGCCGCTTCCAGCCGTTCGACGCTGACCGGGCGCTTTTCCAGGGCCCGTTGCATGCCGGCACGCAGCTTGTCTTCGTCGAAGGGCTGGCGTGTGCCGTCCTGCTTGATCAGCCGGGGCAGCACCAGCTCGGCGGTTTCGAAGGTGGTGAAACGCTCGCCACAGGCCACACATTCGCGGCGGCGGCGCACCTGCTCGCCCTCGGCAACGAGGCGAGAATCGATGACCTTGGTGTCGTTGGCACCGCAAAAGGGACAGTGCATGGTGGCAGGCAACAAAAAAAGGGAGGGCCATGGTAGCGCATTGCACTGGCAAGACAAGCCAAAGGGGTTAACATCCATGGGAATTCTGCCCGTGAAGGACTACCCCATGCACTACCGAGCGCTCGTCGTGCTGTGCTGCGCCGCCCTGCTCACCGCCTGCGGCAGCGACAGGCCAAAGACCGATGCATCCCCTGCACCCACGCCCGCTCGCGCGGCCAAACCGGCAGAAGTGCTGGGCCCGCTGCCGGCCTACCAGCGTGAGCTCAGTGGTACCTTGCTGGAAATACCAGCCGGGGCAGATGTGGAACTGGCCTTGCTGGTGATCGACGAACGCGACCGCCCGCAACGCCTGCTGGCCAGCAGCAACCTGACCGGCACCGGCCAGGCCCTGCCCTACCACCTGCGCTTCAACCCCGAGGCCTTCCCGGCCGGTGCGCGGGTCGAGCTACGTGGCCGGGCCAGCAGCTCCGGCCAGCTGATCATGCACCTGCCACCGGTGCGTATTACCCAAGCGCAGACCCAGGCCACCGGCCCGCTGCGTTTCGAGAAGGCGCCGTAAGTGGCTCCACTGGCCCTGCAACAGGCCCTCAGCGGCCTGATAGGCGAAGCGCGCCTGGTGGTCAGCGAGCTGCCCGGCTGCGACCTGAAGCTGTGGCTGATCGACGACCAGAACATGGACCGCGCCTTCAGCAGCGAAGAAACCCGGCGCATTCTTGAAGAGCCGCCCTACTGGAGCTTTTGCTGGGCCAGCGGCCTGGCCATGGCCCGCTACCTGGCCGAGCGCCCGGAATGGGTGGCCGGCAAGCGCGTGCTGGACTTTGGCGCCGGCTCCGGTATCGCTGGCATTGCCGCCGCACGCGCCGGTGCACTGGAAGTGGTGGCCTGCGACCTCGACCCGCTGGCCCTCGATGCCTGCCGCGCCAATGCCGCCCTGAACAGGGTTGAGCTGAACTACAGCAGCGACTTCTTTGCCGAAGAAGACCGCTTTGACCTGATCCTGGTTGCCGATGTGCTGTATGACCGCGCCAACCTGCCGCTGCTGGATGCCTTCCTCGGTCGCGGCCGCCAGGCGCTGGTGGCCGACTCGCGGGTTCGCGACTTCAGCCACCCGCTGTACCAGCAGTTGGGCGTGCTCGAAGCGCTGACCCTGCCAGACTTGGCCGAGCCACACGAATTCCGCCGGGTCAGCCTGTACCACGCCAGCCGCGACACCTTATAGTGGTGCCATACACGAGTTTGCGAGAGTCGCGATGACCCAAGACACGCCTTACATTTTCGACGCTACCGATGCCACCTTCCAGCAACTGGTGATCGAGAACTCCTTCCACAAGCCGGTGCTGGTGGACTTCTGGGCCGAGTGGTGTGCACCGTGCAAGGCACTGATGCCGCTGCTGGCGAAGATTGCCGAGGGTTACCAGGGCGAGCTGCTGCTGGCCAAGATCAACTGCGACGTAGAGCAGCAAGTGGTTGCCCAGTTCGGCATTCGCAGCCTGCCGACCGTGGTGCTGTTCAAGGACGGCCAGCCGGTAGACGGCTTTGCCGGTGCCCAGCCGGAATCGGCGATTCGCGCCATGCTCGAACCGCATGTGCAGATGCCTGCCGCACCTGCAGCTTCGCCACTGGAACAGGCCAAGGCGCTGTTCGCCGAAAGCTGCTTTGCCGAAGCCGAAGCGCAGTTGCAGGCGCTGCTGGGTGAGGACAACAGCAATGCCGAGGCGCTGATCCTGTATGCCCGCTGCCTGGCCGAGCGTGGTGAGTTGGGCGAGGCCCAGGTGGTGCTGGATGCGGTCAAGACGGACGAGCACAAAGCTGCGCTGGCCGGTGCCAAGGCACAGCTGACGTTCCTGCGTCAGGCGGCCAGCCTGCCGGAAGTGGCGGACCTGAAAAGCCGATTGGCGCAGAACCCACAGGATGACGAAGCGGCTTACCAGCTGAGCATTCAGCAGCTGGCGCGCCAGCAGTATGAGGCGGCGCTGGAGGGGTTGCTGAAGCTGTTCCAGCGTAACCGTGGCTACGAGAACGGTTTGCCGCAGAAGGCATTGCTGCAAGTGTTCGAGTTGCTCGGCGGCGATCACCCGCTGGTTGGCGTGTATCGCCGCAAGCTGTCGGCGGCGATGTTCTGACCTGCCCAGCACCGTTAGTGGGGTGAGGGTGGATAGCACAATCGCTATCAACCCTTCACCTGCAGGCGTCAACCACCATTGCGCATGGCCACGAACTCGGCCGCAGTCAGCAACGGCATTGGAATGATGACAACCGCAAACTGCATGTAGGTCGGATTGCGGTGGATCGCCTGCAGCACACTGAATTTAGAAACCCCACCTGCTGTGAAAACGCCGCCCGACACTGACCCGTCCCCCGCCAACACCTTCCAATCGGTTTCCTCCAACGGCACTTCCTGCTCGCCGGTCCCCCAGCCCACATAACAGAAAGTCAACTTTAACTTGTTGCCAACGGCTGCAATTTTAAAGTAATGGGTAGGCTGAGCATTGAGCACGATCATCGTTGAGTAATACGGCAACAGGGTGAAGCCCGTAATTATCCGAACAATATCAACGGGGTTTCTTTTCAAGGTATCGAGCAGTGCAGCATCCTTGCGAGTCAACGGGTTTTGGCCATAGCGGACACCGCCATCGTCTTGCGGGATGTAACTGCAAAAGCGACCGTCAGGCACGAGTTGCCCTAACGTTTCCGACGCGAATCGCCAGATCGGCGCGGCAGGGTTGACTGTATTCAGCGCCAAGCGCTGACCGGCACTACCGGCGGAAACGATCCGGACCAAGGGGCTGACGTGCGAAGAATAGAGGGCAGCCTCAGGGGCTAAGGCGCCCGCGTCAAAAAGTGCCGCTTCAGCCAGACTGGCCTGGGCAACCGTGGCATCCGGATCACCCTCATCAAGCCCGGTGAATCTTAAATACCCACGCGGGAAAATTATCTGGGCCAATTGCTCGAAATCGCGCCCATAGTACCCTGCATCGGGAATGTGACTGCTTTGCAGGTAGCATAGGCCCGAATGGCTTTCATCCACGCTCAGCCTGTCAGCACGCCCATCGCTCACACTGGCAGAAAGTGAACCATTGTTCTCGCTGGCGTTAGCCATATACAAAACATGGGGAAGCGGAGCTTGAGCGCGCCGCAGATAGAAGCGCAAATCCTTCATCAGCCACTCGCCATAAGTGACATCATCGGTTTTGGGCAGCACAACAACTTTGTCCCTTGCAGGGAGGCTGTCAAAACGGAGCTTGAATGGCAAGCCGGCATCGGTGTCACGCTGTCCCCACCCCAGAAACCCTATGGAGAAGTCGGCTCCAACCGACAGCGTAAAGACTGTGTCGCCGTTGTATTTATATGTCCCAACACACTGGTCCAACCTGAAGGACTGAAACAGTGCCAGGCGCTCATTCTGGCTACCAGCAACTACTTCCAGTAGATCTGCATAAGCGGCGCCTGGCGCTCTTTGAAACTCGTAGCTCATGTAGGATACAAAGCGCCTTGCGAAGGTGATTGTTTCACTGTTGCCAGTTGGAAACTCCGGCAGCGGACTGCCCAACACACACCGGGTCACCAGCCAACCACTTGGGCGTCGATGAACAAAGTCCAGCGTATCGGTGTGGACAGTATCCGGCCTCTGCTGGTAATAGCGCAGCGTTCAACTTTTCAGCGTTAAAAGCAAAGTGCATGCGCCAACCGCGCAAGTCGTACGCTTGCACTACTGCATCGTTTTCAGTCTTCATGGCAGGTTTCCGTAAATGAAGGCCTGCCCATTCAAATCCTCTATGTGGCGAATAAAAACTGGCAGTTTTACCAGTTGACGGCTGCCACCCTTGGCTTAACGCTGCCCACTTGCATCACCCTGCCAACAGTACAGTGGGGCATCCTCGCCGGCCAGCACACGAACCTCAGCACTGTGTCGCAAACGCACCAGCAGCCTCTTGCCCGCTGTTGCGCTACCGGTCAGGCCCGCCAGGTTATCCAGCAACTCGGGGCCAGATAGCTGCCCGGCCTGGCGCAACAAATCGAGTGCCGCCGCCCACTGCCCGTCATCCTGGCGCGCAGCCGCCACCGGAGCCGCCGCAACGGCCTGCGCCACCACCGGCACCTCGACCTGCCGCCCCAACTGCGCCCACTCTTCAGGCGCCAGCTCGATGGTCAGGTCCACCGGCCAGTCACCAATCTGTCCACGAATTCTCACGACGCTTCCTTCTAACCAGGTCAGTACCCCATCCTACCGCATGATGAAACCTGCATTACACAGGCTGGCGGCGCGCAGAAAAGTTGTTATAACATAACCCAATCATTCAGCCCGCCCCGGAGCCGTCCATGCGTCGCCTGCTGCTTGCCCTGCCCTTCGCCTTGCTACCACTGGCCGTGGCCCATGCCCATGATGACCATGATCACGACCACGCCCATGGCACCCTCGGCGCCCACGAGCATGGCGTAGCCAAGCTCAACGTCGTGCTCGATGGCAACACCCTGGAACTGGAACTGGACAGCCCGGCGATGAACCTGGTCGGTTTCGAACATGCCGCCAGCAGCGATGCCGACAAAGCCAAGGTCGCCGCTGTGCGCCAGCAGCTTGAACAGCCACTGAAGCTGTTCGGCCTCTCTGCTGCCGCAGGCTGCAAAGAAGATCAGCAAGAGCTGGAAAGCCCACTGTTCGGTGACGCCCCGAAAGCCGACGACGATGGCGACGAACATGAGCACGGCCACCAGCACAGCGACATCGGCGCCCACTACCAGCTGACCTGCGCCAACCCCGACAAACTGGCACAAGTGGACCTCGGCCCGCTGTTCAAGGCCTTCCCGGCCACCCAGAAGATCAACGTGCAACTGATCGGCCCGAATGGCCAGAAAGGTGTGGAAGCCACGCCGGCCAAGGCAGCGGTCGCTTTCTGAATGAGCCAGCCGTTGATCGAACTGCGTGATTTGGTGTTTGCCTGGCCAGGCCAGCCGCCGCTGCTGGATATTCCGGCCTTCCACCTGGACGCTGGTGAAGCCCTGTTTCTCAAGGGCCCCAGCGGCAGTGGCAAGACCACCTTGCTGGGCCTGCTGGGCGGCGTGAATGTACCGGCTCAGGGCCACATCCAGTTGCTTGGCCAAGACCTTGGCAGCCTGGGCCAGGGGGCGCGTGACCGCTTCCGCGTCGACCACACGGGTTATATCTTCCAGCAGTTCAACCTGCTGCCGTTCCTGTCGGTACGCGAAAACGTCGAACTGCCCTGCCGCTTCTCGCGCAGCCGCAAGGCCCGCGCCGAACAGCGCCATGGCAGTGTCGACCAGGCAGCCAGCACACTGCTGGCCCACCTGGGGCTGGATGACTCCGCCCTGCTCGCCCGCCGCGCCGACAGCCTGTCGATCGGCCAGCAGCAGCGGGTGGCCGCCGCCCGCGCGCTGATCGGCCAGCCCGAGCTGGTGATTGCCGACGAACCGACCTCTGCACTGGACGCCGATACCCGCGAAGCGTTCATCCGCCTGCTGTTCGACGAATGCCGCGCCGCCGGTGCCAGCCTGCTGTTCGTCAGCCACGACCAAAGCCTGGCGCCACTGTTCGACCGCCACCTTTCCCTGGCCGACCTCAACCGCGCCGCCAAGCCCCGGGAGGCCTGATGTACCTGCTCCGCCTTGCCCTGGCCAGCCTGGCCAACCGCCGTTTCACCGCCTTCCTCACCGCGTTTGCCATCGCCCTGTCGGTGTGCCTGCTGCTGGCCGTGGAGCGCGTTCGCACCGAGGCCCGCGCCAGCTTCGCCAGCACCATCAGCGGTACCGACCTGATTGTCGGCGCCCGCTCCGGCTCGGTGAACCTGCTGCTGTATTCGGTATTCCGCATTGGCAACGCGACCAACAACATCCGCTGGGACAGCTTCCAGCATTATGCGCAGGACCCGCGGGTGAAGTGGGCGATCCCTATCTCGCTGGGCGACTCGCATCGCGGCTACAGGGTGATGGGCACCACGACGGATTACTTTGATCATTACCAGTACGGCCGCCGCCAGCACCTGGAATTGAGCCAAGGGCGTGAGTTCGCCAGCGACCCGTTCGAGGTGGTACTCGGAGCCGAAGTCGCCGAGGCGTTGCACTACAAGCTGGGGGACAAGCTGGTGCTGGCCCATGGTGTGGCAGCGATCAGCCTGGTCAAGCATGACGACAAGCCGTTCACCGTGGTTGGCGTGCTCAAGCGCACCGGCACACCGGTCGACCGCACCTTGCACATCAGCCTGGGCGGCATGGAAGCCATCCATATCGACTGGCACAATGGCGTACCGGCCCGTGGCGCCGGGCGCATCAGCGCCGATCAGGCACGTACGATGGACCTGCAACCTGCCGCCATCACCGCGTTCATGCTGGGCCTGAACAACAAGATCGCGACGTTCAGCCTACAACGGGAAATCAACGAATATCGCAGCGAGCCGCTGCTGGCGATCCTGCCTGGGGTGGCCCTGCAAGAACTGTGGAGCCTGATGGGCACGGCGGAACAGGCGCTGTTCGTGGTGTCGCTGTTTGTGGTGCTGACCGGCTTGATCGGCATGCTCACGGCCATTCTCACCAGCCTCAACGAGCGCCGGCGAGAAATGGCAATCTTGCGGTCGGTCGGGGCCAGGCCGTGGCATATCGCAGGGCTGCTGGTGCTGGAAGCGCTGTCACTGGCGGCAGTCGGGATCGTGGCCGGGCTGGGGTTGCTGTATGCGGGTATCGCCTTGGCACAGGGGTATGTGCAGGCCAACTATGGGTTGTATTTGCCGCTGGCATTGCCGAGTGCTCATGAGTGGACCTTGCTGGCTATCATCCTTGGGGCCGCGTTGCTGATGGGTAGCGTGCCGGCTTGGCGGGCTTACAGGCAATCGCTGGCCGACGGCCTGTCCATTCATCTTTAAGAGCCTGCAATGATCAGAAACCTCACTGCCTCCTTCGCGGGCTCGCCCGCGAAGAGGCCGGCAATGCACATGCTGCTGGCCCTGCTGTTGGTGATAGCGATGCCTCTGTGGGCCGCCGAACCCAAAGAGCTGGACTGGCCTGCCCTGATCCCCGAAGGCGCCCCGGTCATCCCGCCACAACTGGCGCCGCTGCATGACATGTCACAGCTCAGCAACGCCCTGTCTGCCGAGTCCGCCCCACCCGCTCGCCAGCAAGCGCCCGACGCGCCCGTGGTGAAAAGCCTCGACGGCCAGCAAATCAAACTGCCAGGCTACATCGTGCCGCTTGAGGTCAGCGAAGAAGGCCGCACCACCGAGTTCCTGCTGGTGCCGTACTACGGCGCGTGCATCCACGTCCCCCCGCCACCGTCAAACCAGATCGTGCATATTTTCAGCGAAATAGGCGTACGCGTCGAAGACCTCTACCAACCCTACTGGATCGAGGGAAAGATGCAGGTTAGAGCCTCCAGCAGCGAACTGGCCGATGCCGGCTACCAGATGGAGGCCGAGAAAATCTACGCGTATGAGCTGAGATGAGAACTGTTTCGAATTCATGAAGACGCTTCTTTGAGCTGGGTCAAACTTTGTGTTTAACCAGCTCCGTACCATTGGACTACTCGATTAATAACGTCCTTTGGGAGCTTCCATGAACAAGTCCTTGCTCGGCGCCTCGCTTGTGGCCCTTGCGCTCGCCGCCCCTGCCGCCCACGCCTACCAGGCAGGGGACATGATTTTGCGCGCAGGCGCCATTACCACTGCCCCGAACGAAAGCAGCGGCGACCTGAAGTTCGACGGCAACAAGGTGTCGGGCACCAAGGCAACCCTGGACAGCGATACCCAGCTGGGCCTGACCTTCGCCTACATGCTCACCGACCACATCGGCCTGGAGCTGCTGGCAGCCACCCCGTTCAAGCACACCGTGGGCGTAAAAGGCCTGGGCGGCGGGCTGGACGGCAAGCTGGCAGACATCAAGCAACTGCCACCGACCCTGTCGCTGCAGTACTACCCGATGGAGCCGAACTCGCGCTTCCAACCGTATGCCGGTGTGGGCATCAACTACACCCTGTTCTTTGACGAAGACTTGAGCAGCGCACGCAAGCAACAAGGCTTCAGCAACCTCAAGCTGCAAGACTCGGTAGGGATTGCCGGCCAGCTGGGCATGGACTACATGCTCACCGACAACCTGCTGGTCAACGCCTCGGTCTGGTATGTCGACATCGACACCAAGGCCAGCGTCAATGGCCCGACCGCACTGGGCTACAGCAAGACCAAGGTCGACGTAGACGTTGACCCGTGGGTGTACATGGTCGGCCTTGGCTACAAGTTCTGACCGGAACACGGCAGGGCGGTTTCGGCCGCCCTTTCTCGTTGCAGCCACAGCCAGTACCCCAGCGCGACCGCACTGATGGCCATGCCAAGCCCACACACCGCAAGCCACCCCCATCGGGCATACACCCGGCTCGCCAGCACCGCACCCAACCCGCTACCGACCGAATAGCAGCACATATAAGCACCAATCAATCGGCTAGCCATCGCGCCACGCCCTGCCAGCAACACGCTTTGGTTGGTGACATGCACTGCCTGCACGGCGAAGTCCAGCATCAGCACACCGAGCACGAAAACGATCAACGACTGCCCGACAAAGGCCGTGGGCAACCACGACAGCGTCAGCAACGCCAGCGCCAGCCCGGTGGTGCGCGCTCCCAGCCCCAGATCGGCCAAGCGACCAGCGCGCGCTGCCGCCAACGTACCGGCCACACCTGCCAGACCGAACAGGCCAATCTCAGTATGGCTCAACGCCAATGGCGCAGCGCTCAGAGGCATGACCATGGCGCTCCACAGCACGCTGAACGCGGCGAAGATCAATACGCCGAACACGCCGCGCTGGCGCAGCAGCCTGTCGTGCCGAAACAAGCGGAATTGGGACACGATCAGCTCTCGGTAACCGGGACGCTGCACCAACGGCTGCCCGCTTGGCAAACAGCACCACAGCACCAACGCCAGCGCCAGCAAGAGCACTGCGGCCACGAGATAAACACTGCGCCAGCCGGCCAGGTCAGCCACCCCACCCGCCACCAGGCGCGCCAACAGAATGCCCAGCACCACACCGCTCGTGACGGTGCCTACCGCTTGCCCTTGCTCAGCGGGCGAGGCCAGGCTGGCGGCATGCGCCACCATCACCTGCACCATCACGGCCATCAGCCCGGTGATGGCCAGCGCCAGCAACAGCATCACCCAGTTTGGCGCCATGCCCACGCCGACCAGCGCCAAGGCCGAGAACAGCAACTGGCCGAGCAACAGGCGTTTGCGGTCGATCAAGTCCCCAAGCGGCACAATCAGCAGCAGCCCCAGGGCATAGCCCGCCTGGGTTGCACCCACTACCCAGCCAATCTGCTGCTGTGCCACACCCAGTTCGGCGGCCATCGATTCGAGCAGCGGTTGGGCAAAGTACACCGTCGCCACCGCCATGGCGCTGGTGATCGCAAGCAGCAGGGTTATCCAGCGTGTCATCGGGGTGGCCTCGACAATGTAGTTTCGAATTGAAACCACTTATGGCTATTTAGCAAAAGTGGTTTTAATCTGCAACCAGACAATCAGGACAGGCCTGCCACATGCTCGATGAAAACAATGCGCAATGCCCGGTAGCCCGTGCCTTGGAGATATTGGGTGACCGCTGGGCGCTGATGATCCTGCGCGATGCCTTCGATGGCCTGCGACGCTTCAGCGAATTTCAGAAGAACCTGGGGCTGGCGAAGAACATCCTCGCCTCACGGCTCAAGCTGCTGGTGGAAAGTGGGTTGCTGATGACGCAGCCAGCTTCGGATGGCAGTGCCTACAAGGAATATGTGCTGACCGAGAAGGGGCGGTCGGTGTTCCCCGTGGTGGTGGGCCTGAGGCAGTGGGGGGAGCGGTATCTGTTTGAAGCGGGCGAGGCGCGTTCGGAGCTGGTGGAAGGCGCTACCGGGCAGACGATCGAGGTCATCCAGGTACGGGCTGAAGATGGGCGGATATTGGCTGCCGAGGATTGCCTGCGCAGAGTTGTGCGGCACGGGTGATTTTGGGGCGGCTGGCTTGCCGGCAATTGGGGCGCGCAGCGCCCCTAGGGCCTCAGGCCTTGCCCAGAAGCCGCGCCAGACCTTCAACCATTGGCGTCGCCTGCGGAAACTCGAACCGCGTCAGCAAGCGCTGATTATCCGCCCGCGAATGGCGAATATCACCCGAACGCGCAGCCACATGGCTAACCGCCGGCAGGCTCCCCACCACCTTCTCCAGTGCCACCAGCAACTGGTTCAGCGAGGTGGCCTGATTGAGGCCGATGTTCACCGCCCCCTCCTCGACCTGCGGCTGCTCCAGCGCCTGCACCATCACCTGCACCAGGTCGCCCACGTAAAGGAAGTCGCGGGTCTGTTCGCCATCACCGAAGATGGTGATCGGCAAGCCCTGCACCGCGCGCTCGCAGAAGATGCTGATGACCCCGGAATACGGCGAGGATGGGTCCTGGCGTGGCCCGAAGATATTGAAGAAGCGGAACACTACCGGCTCCAGGCCATGCTGGCGTCGGTAGAAGTCCAGGTACTGCTCACTGGCCAGCTTGTCCACCGCGTACGGGGTGAGCGGTGCCTTGGGCGTGTCTTCGGCAATTGACTCGCCCTCGCCATTGTTGCCATACACCGCCGCACTGGACGCAAATAGCACCCGGCGCAAGCCATGCACGCGCATCGCTTCGCACACATTAAGGGTGCCAATGAAGTTGCTCTGGTGTGTGCGCACCGGGTCTTCGACCGAGGCCTGCACCGAGGCCACTGCCGCCAGGTGCACCACGGCACTGCAGCCGGCTGCGGCCTGCGTGACCAGCCCGGCGTCGGCAACATCACCTTCGATCAGTTCCAGCCGTGGGTGGTCGACCTGCAGGTTACTGCGCCGGCCAGTGGAAAAGTCGTCGAGAATGCGTACAGCGTAGCCTTTGTCCAACAACGCATCGCACAGGTGGGAGCCAATGAAGCCGGCACCGCCGGTGATCAGGATGGGGGCGTCAGCCATGGCGGTAGAACCGGTCCAGTAGAGGCGGCAGGCCGGCGCGCCAGGCGCGGGGCTTGATGCCGAAGGTATGAAGGATTTTCTTGCAGGCCAGTACCGCGTGCTGCGGCTCTTCGCTGGCATCCGGCCGTGCGGCATGAGCCTGCGGCGTTGGCGCCTGAACCGCGAGCTGGCGATACTGGCCCGCTTCGGCAAGGATCGCCTGGCCCAGCGCCAGCGGCGTGGTCGCCTCGTTGCCAGCGTAATGGTAGGTGCCCCACAGCGGCGCACTGCAATCGAGCTGCTTGAGCACCGACAGGATCACCCGCGCAGCATCGTCGACCGGTGTCGGGTTACCACGCCGGTCATCGGCCAGCAGCAGCTCTTGCGGTTGCTCGGCACGGGTCAGGAAGCGGCCCAGCGACCCGTCGATGCTTTCGTCGAGCAACCAGCCAAAGCGCAGTAGCACATGCTGCGGGCAGGCCGCACGCACACTCTGCTCGATGCGCCACAACGCCTGGCCACGCATGCCCAGCGGCACTGGCTCGTCCTTTTCGCTGTAGGCCGTGGCCCGCGAACCGTCGAACACGCGGTAGCTGGAAGGCTGTACCTGGGTGATCTGGTGGTGCTGGCACAGCTCTGCGAGCCGCTCTACTGCCCGCTCCTGTTGAGCCAGGCGCTGTTCGCTGACCGACTCGGCCTGGAACCAGTCGAAGTAATAGGCCAGGTTGACCACGGCGTCGGGGCGGTGATCGTCGAGCAACTGGGTGAGGCTCGCCGGCGTCCAGCCGTTCTCGGGCGGGCGCGGCGCCAGGAATGCGATGTCCTCCTCGGCCCCAAGACGAATCAGCGCTTGCCCGAGGGCATTGCCACCACCCAACAGCATTAGGCGCATACGCATAGAGTCAGCAGATCCGGAGAGGTTGATGAAGGAAAGGGGTCATTTTGCGGTTTCCTCTGCGGGAAGTCCAACCACAGGCCTTATTCAGTTGCCTGCATGACCTCTGTGGGAGCGGGTTTACCCGCGAAGAGGCCAGTACAGGCGCTACATCTATTCAATCTCAAACAAACTGTTGCGCAATGGCCCCACACTCAAGCGTTCACGCACATCATCATCTATACGCGGATCATCCGGCCGGTACAGTTTCACCTGCCGATAGGCATTGATGCGATTGATCTCTTGCCCCAGATACTCCCACACCACCCGGGTACAGGCCGGGTTGCGTCGATCGCCGCTGGACACTCCAGCCTTCAGACCATTCAGGCGGGTAATGCGGCTTTTGAAGCTGGGGATGAGGATGGTCTGGCTCATTTCGTTGTACGTGAGCGACTCGTAGTCGATCAGGAACAGCCGGTCCTGCAACTGGAACGCAGCCCCCAGGTAGCGGCAGCGTACCTCAGCGTGCTGGTCGGTGGCGCTGGAGCGTTCCTGGCGTTCCTGGCGCTCGAACAGGAAGCGGCCACGCTCCTCCCACAGGTGAACCAGCGACACCAGGATGGTGCCCGGCACCGACATGCAGTTGGAATACTCGAAGTAGTAACCGCAATAACGCGACAGGTTGCCGGCGTGGTCGTGCAGCGGACGGAACAGTTCGCTGATCGGGTCGCTGGGCTGCTCGGCCAGCGTCGACACCCGTGCACCGATGAGCCTGGCGAACTGCTCGGCCGGCAAATTCAGTTCGTAATCCTCGACCCCGAAGAAGTCGCCAATGCGCTTGAGGTTGTAAGCCGTCGGACGGCTCTGCCCGCTCAGGTACTTGTTGAACTGTGCCCGGTTGATCGACAGCTGCCGGCAAACTTCGGAAATAGAGCGGTAGTGGCTGCAAGCCAGCTTGAGGTTGGTAGCGAAATGATCGCTCATGTGCGGGACCCAGGTGACGCGAATGACGCCATTGTAGCATCAAGTCGCGCCAACTAAGAGCAACCCGCGAAATTGTAACCACTCTTGTCATGGCCAACCATGCGCCCCAACGAATAGCGGTGCGCCTGCCGTCCGCTGGTCTTTCCACACGAAGAATAAGAATCGAGGTCATTCTCCAATGCTCGAAGTACTCAACGATTTCCTCTCGGGGAAACTCCTCATCGTGCTGATCGTAGGGCTGGGTAGCTACTTCACCATCCGCTCCCGATTCGTCCAGTTCCGCCATTTCGGCCACATGTTCGCCGTGTTCAAGGAATCGCTGCGTGGCCAGGCAGGCCAGCTGAGCTCCTTCCAGGCCCTGATGCTGAGCCTCGCCGGCCGCGTTGGCGCCGGTAACATTGCCGGTGTCGGTATTGCCGTGACCCTGGGAGGCCCAGGTGCCGTGTTCTGGATGTGGGTCACCGCATTGGTGGGCATGTCCAGCAGCTTCTTCGAATGTACCCTGGCCCAGGTGTACAAGCGCGCCGATGGTGACGGCCTGTACCGTGGCGGCCCGGCCTACTACATCCAGCATGGCCTGAAGCGTAAAGGCATGGCCATCGTGTTCTCGATCCTGCTGCTGGTCACCTACGGCTTCGCCTTCATCGGCCTGCAGTCGTACACCGTGACCCACTCGCTGCAGAACGCCTTCAACTTTGCCCCGAGCCAAACCGGTATTGTCCTGGCCGTGCTGCTGGCCATCACCTTCATCGGCGGCATCAAGCGTATCGCTGCGGTGTCGGACCTGCTGGTACCGGTCAAGACCCTGGCCTACATCGGCGTGACCCTGTACGTGATCGGCACCCAGATCGAACACGTGCCGGCCATGCTGGAAACCATCTTCAAGAGCGCCTTCGGCCTCGACCCAGCCTTCGGCGGCCTGCTCGGCAGCGCCATCGTCATGGGCGTGAAGCGTGGTGTGTTCGCCAACGAAGCGGGCCTTGGCAGTGCGCCGAACGTCGCTGCCGTGGCTGCGGTGAAACACCCGGGCGCCCAGGGCGTGGTCCAGGCCTTCAGCGTGTTCCTCGACACCTTCGTGATCTGCACCTGCACCGCACTGCTGATCCTGCTGTCGGGCTTCTACACCCCGGGCTTCGAGGGTGACGGCATTGTCCTGACCCAGAACTCGCTGGCCGCCGTGGTCGGTGACTGGGGCCGTGTGTTCGTCAGCGTTGCACTGTCGCTGTTCGTGTTCACCTGCATCCTCTACAACTACTACCTGGGCGAGAACAGCCTGCAGTTCCTCACCCGTAACCGCGTGGTACTGATGGTGTTCCGTGGCCTGGTGCTGGCACTGGTGGTCTGGGGCTCGATGCAAGACCTGTCGACCGTGTTCGCCTTCGCCGACATCACCATGACCTGCCTGGCCTTCGTCAACCTGGTGGCCCTGGCCCTGCTGTTCAAAGTCGGCCTGCGTGTGATGCGCGACTACGACGAGCAGCGCAAGGCGGGTATCCAGCAGCCGGTGTTCGATTCGACCAAGTTCGCCGACCTGGACCTGGACCGCAATGCCTGGCCTGCCAATCCGCAGGCGGAAACAGCCACTGACAAAACAGTCGGCCAAGCACAGCCTCAGCGCTGATACGCTGCCCTGCCAAGCCGCCCCTTCTGCGGGCGGCTTTTCTTTCTCCGCTCTCCGCTACGGATGTTCTCCATGCGTGCCGTAAAGAATCTTCTCGTTCTCTATACCGGTGGCACCATCGGTATGCTCGAAACCCCTGAAGGCCTGGCGCCAGCCGGTGGTTTTGAAGCACGGATGCGCGAGCACTTCGCGCACATGGCCGATGCGCCTCAGCTTCAATGGACCCTGCATGAACTGAACCCGCTGCTCGACAGCGCCAACATGCAACAGCACAACTGGCTGGCGATGCGCGATGCCATTGTCGATGCGGTGGATGTGGCGGGCCATGACGGCGTGCTGGTGCTGCACGGCACCGACAGCATGGCGTATAGCGCTGCGGCATTGTCGTTCCTGCTGCTGGGGCTGCCGGTTCCGGTGCTGCTGACCGGCTCGATGCTGCCGGCGGGTGCCGCTGACAGCGATGCGTGGGCCAACCTGTGTGGTGCGCTGCGCCAGTTCGAACATGGCCTGGAAGATGGCGTGCAGCTCTACTTCCATGGCCAATTGCTGCATGGCTGCCGCGCCTCGAAGCTGCGTAGCGAGGCGTTCGATGCCTTTGCGGCGCTGCCGCGCCATCGTGATGGTGAGCATGCCGAGATGATCCCTGCCGAACTGGGCTACAAGCAGCCGCGCAAGCCGGTCAACCTGGCGGTCGTGCCGGTGTTCCCGGGGCTGCAGGCCGGGCACTTGCAGGGTTTGATCGACAGCGGTGTGCAGGGGTTGCTGCTGGAATGCTACGGCAGCGGTACAGGGCCATCGGATGACCAGGCATTGCTGAATGTACTGAGCGCGGCGCGCCAGCGCGGTGTGATGCTGGCGGCTATCAGCCAGTGTCCTGAAGGCTCGGTGGTGTTCGACACCTATGCGGCGGGCAACCGCTTGCGCGGGGCCGGATTGGTCAGTGGTGGCGGCATGACCCGTGAGGCAGCGCTGGGCAAGATGGTTGCGCTGTTGGGGGCGGGCTTGAATGTGGATGCAGCAGAGCAGTGGTTTGCTCTGGACCTGTGCGGCGAACGGGCCTGAACAGGCGAAAGAAAATGGCGGAAGGCAGCGGGAGTCGAACCTGCCCGGGAACGGCTGCCGTCCCCAACCGGGTTTGAAGCCCGGCCGCGCCACCGGGCGCGATTGCCTTCCTTGAACTCAGTGCCTGGCCTGCTGCTGGGCCAGGGCGCTGTCGGCGCGGATGTGACGCTGGTCGGCCACCCTCCGGGTCAGGCCGATGCGGTCGAAGTATTCCAGAATCTGCACACTGCGCTTGCGACCGATCCCCAACATATCGCGAAACGCGGCAACCTGCACTATCGGCGTCTCACTGGCCTTCCCCAGCAGCAACACTGCCATGCGCTGTAATGCCGACTCCGGGTAGAACAGGTCACGCACCACCTGGTGCACCAGGCCCAGCCGTGCAAGCTTACGCAACAACAGGCGTACATCGGCTTCGGCGCGGTTCTCTTCACTGGCCAACGTCCTGACCCAGGGCGGATCGTATTGCCCCGCCAACAGCCTCGGTTCCAGGCGCGCCCACAACTCACTGTCGGCTTCGCTCAATTGCACCTTATGATCGGGCAAATGCAGCCAAGGCCCGCTGCTGGCGATGCTGCCGTCATCGAGCAACTCGTCCAGCAGGCTGACGAAGGCCGGCCGCTCCAGGGGTAAGGCCGCAAAGCGGCGCAGGCGATCACGGTCCGGGCCGAGCTGGTCGGGCTCCTGTTCGTGGAACCGTTCCAACTGCTCCATCACCTGCTGCTTCAGCGCTTGCCACTTGGCAGTGGCGAACAGCAGTTGGCCCTGCCGCGTGGCTACCACCAAAACTTCTTCCGGCAACTGCCAGGTTTCTCGCAGGCGATTGAACTGCCGCTCAAGCCGCTGGGGGTCGATACCGCCCGGTGCACTGGCAAGCAGCGCCGGCAGCGCCTGCTCCAGTTCTTCGGTATCGCGCAGCACCTGCAACTGGCGCAGGCGCTCATCGCTGCGGCGTTGGCGGCTTGGCGCGAACGGGTCCAGCACCTTGCCACCGCCCAAGGTGCGCTGGGCACGCTGGTCGCGCAGCACCAAACGGTCGCCATGCACCGCCTGCAGCGGCGCATTGAGTAACAACTGGGCAAACATGCGCTGGCCGGCCGCCAGGCTTTCGCCTTCAAGCAAGGCGACCCGGGCCGTCACATCCTGAGTCCCCAGGTGTACGTGCACGGCGCTGAAATGTTCGAACGTACGTGTCTCTCCCGGTAACAGGCTCAGCTCGATATCCACCCGTACGCCGGGCGCATGCAACCACTCAGGCACCAGCCAGTCACCCCGGTGTACCTGTTCCAATGCCAGTCGCTCGGCAGCGATGTTCAGCGCCACCCGCTGGCCCGCTTCTGCCACCAACGAGGCCTTGTTCTGTGCATGCAGGCCACGCACGCGCACCGCTTTGCCGGCCTTGCCCAGCAACAAGGTATCGCCGGCACTGACCCGCCCGGCCAGCGCCGTGCCGGTGACCACCACGCCAGCGCCGCTAACCGCGAAAGCGCGGTCGACGGCCAGACGAAAACCACCGCGCACAGCGCGTGCCCGTACATTGGCCTCAGCCTCCAGCAGGGCTTGACGCAGCGCGCCCACGCCTTCCCCGCTGATGCTCGACAATGGGAATTGCCGCGCACCGGCATACGGCCCTGGCGCCAGCAGTTCACTGATTTGCACCTGCACATCGGCCAGCCGGGCCGGCTCGACCCGGTCGCATTTGCTGATCGCCACCAGGGCCTGGGGAATGCCCAGCAGCTCGATGATCGCCAGGTGCTCGCGCGTCTGCGGCATAACCCCGTCGTCAGCAGCCACCACCAATAGCACCAGGTCGATGCCATGGGCACCGGCCAGCATGTTGTGGATAAAACGCTCGTGGCCCGGCACATCGATGAAGCCCGTCAGCGGCGCGCCTTCGCTCAGCGCCGCATAACGGTAGCCAAGGTCGATGGTCATGCCGCGGGCGCGCTCTTCCTGCCGCTGGTCGCCGGCCTGGCCAGTCAGCGCCTGCAGCAGTGCGGTCTTGCCGTGGTCGATGTGCCCAGCGGTACCAACGATCACTGCACTGGCCCCAGGTGCAAGGCGGGCAACTGGGCCAGCCACTGGGCTTCGTCATCCAGTTGGCGCAGGTCCAGCCACAAGGCATCGTCATCGATGCGGCCCAGCACCGGCACAGGCAGATCACGCAGGGCCCGCTCCAGTACATGCAAGCTGCGCCCGCGCAGCTTCTTCGACACTTGCGGGCGCAGGCACAGCGCGGCACTGGGCAGGCGCGCCACCGGCTGGCTGCCACTGCCAATCATGCCCAGCGCAGGTTCTGCGCTGACGGCCCATTGCTCGCCGAGGCGTGCCTTGAGTTCGGGCGACAGGCGCTCGGCCTGAGCCTGGATCTCGGCCTGGCTGCGGGTCAGCAGGCGCAGGCTGGGCAGGCGTTCGGCCAAGCGGTCGGGGTTGCGGTACAGTGCCAGCACCGCTTCAAGGGCTGCGAGGGTGATCTTGTCGACGCGCAAGGCTCGCTTGAGCGGGTTTTTCTTGATCCTGGCGATCAGGTCCTTGCGGCCAACGATGATCCCTGCCTGAGGCCCGCCCAGCAGTTTGTCGCCGCTGAAGGTGACGATATCGGCGCCATCAGCCAGGGCCTGGCGCACCGTAGGTTCGGCGGGCAGGCCCCAGCGGGTAAGGTCGAGCAGGCTGCCACTGCCGAGGTCTTCGAGTAGCGGCAGTTCATGTTGGTGGGCGATCCGCGCCAGCTCGGCAGTGGGCACCTGGGTGGTGAAGCCTTGGATACTGTAATTGCTGCAATGCACGCGCATCAGCAGGCCCGTGCGCGGGCCGATGGCGGCCTCATAGTCGCGGGCGTGGGTGCGGTTGGTGGTACCGATCTCGTGCAGCTTCACGCCGGCCCGGGCCATGATGTCGGGAATGCGGAAGGCGCCGCCAATCTCGATCAGCTCACCACGGGAGATGATGCCCTCCTTACGTGCGCCTAGGCTGTTGAGCGCCAGCAGCACGGCGGCGGCGTTATTGTTGACTACAGTGACGGCTTCGGCGCCGGTCAGCTCGCGGATCAGGCCTTCGATCAGGTCGTCGCGGTCGCCGCGCTTACCGGTAGCCAGATCGAACTCCAGGTTGAGTGGATAGCGGGCGGCGGTCTGCATGGCCTCGATGGCCTCTTCCGGCAGCAGGGCGCGGCCGAGGTTGGTGTGCAGCACGGTGCCAGTGAGGTTGAACACACGGCGGACCTGGCTGCGCTGTTGAGCGGCAAGGCGTTCGCCGGTGCGGCCCAGCAGCACTTCGGTGGCCAGTTCGGCGGCGCTGAGCTCACCGTTGCGAGCAAGATCACGCAGGTCGTCGAGCAGTTGGCGCAAGGTAGCCAGCACTGCATCGCGACCATGGCGGTCGATCAGCGGGAGGCAGGCCGGGTGGCGCAGGAGGGTGTCGATGGATGGGAGGCGTGGGGTGTCGCTGGCTAGGCTTGAAGACATGCGGTACTACCTTGGGTTATCCGGTGTCTGTACTGGCCTCTTCGCGGGCACGCCCGCTCCCACAGAGTCCGCGCTGTATTTGAGGCTTGCGCAGTCCTTGTGGGAGCGGGCGTGCCCGCGAAGAAGGCAACTCGGTCTTTCAGTGTAGACACTCACCCACTACCCGGGCGCGAGCATCAGGTTGGGCGCCAGGCGATGAAAGCCCTCCTCGTCCAGGCGCATATCCAGCACCAGGCTGGCCAGGTCGTCGGCCAAAGGCTCGGCCGCTGCATCGTTCTCCAGATAGTTGTGCTTCAGGTAGCTTTCGCACCCCGGGCAGCACTCGGCACGCAATGGCGCCTTGCCCGGCGCATGGCGATCATCCTCAAGGCTGGTATAGCGCAGGTCCTTGCTCGACTCGCAATACACGCACTTCACCCGCACCACATGCCATTCACAGGCACACAACGAACAGACCAGATAGCGCAGGCCATTGTGCTTGCCACGGTTGCGCACCACCCCAGCCATTGCCGGGGAACTGCAGGCCGGGCACTGGGCCAGGCTGCCAGCAGGTTTCAGCTCCGGCGTTGGCAACGCCAGCAGCCAGCTGGACCAGGCCGCCTGCAACGCAGCCCCGAGGAACGGCACCAATGCCGGTGGCACCGCGTCATACTGCCCTGCCAGCAAAGCGATGCCCCAGCCTTTGCGCTGGCTGTCATCACTGCCACGCAGCACCTGCAAGGCCTCACCCAGCGGGCCACGGGTTTCACCGTTGAAGTGCTCAAGGAGGGCCTGTAACCAAACCAGCCAAGGCCCTTCGCGCACCAGGCTGTCAGCCGCCAGCGGCGGCAAACCATGACTTATGCACAGGCGCTGACGTTCCTCGGCCACCGGTACGCCAGCGGGCGGGTTATCCACAAGCTGCTGTTGGACGCAGCACAACCGCGCCACCAGCCTCAGATAGTCGCCAAGGGCATTGCCCTCGGCCAACTGCTCCAGTCGCGCGGCGCGCACTTCGAACAGGTTGGCGGGCGGCAGGTGCAGAAACGGCGGCATCACCGCCGACGCTTCGATCTGCCCGGGTTCCAGTATCGTGCTCAAGCGTTCATCCTTCTTTTCGTCCGTGATTGCCCGGCGTTTTGTCGCCGGTCACTTCGCGGTACCACAACTCATGGTGCTTGCGTGCCCACGCGCGGCTGACCCAGCCATGCAGCATGGCGCCGATCGAGCCCTTGATCCAGATGCCGGCATAGATATGCACGATGATGCTGAGAATCAGCACGAACGCCGCCAGCGCGTGCAGCAGCGCAGACAAGCGAATGGCATCGATGCCGAACCAATGGCTGAAATACGCACGCCAGATCACCACTCCACTCACCAGCAGCACCAGCATGCACGCCAGCAAGGTCCAGAACAGCAGCTTCTGTCCGGCGTTGTACTTGCCGATGGGGGGCACGCCATCCTCACGATTGACCATCACCCGATCGATGCGACGCAGCCACAGGCGGTCGTTGGCGGTGATGAAGTTGGCGCGCCAGAAACGGAACACCAGGCCAAGGAAGAACACGAACATCGCCACCCCGATGAAAGGGTGCAGGATGCGCGTCCACGGCCCGCCGCCAAACAGGTGGCTGAGCCAGAACAGCGCCGGATGAAACAGCGCCAGCCCCGACAGCCCCGCCAGGATGAACAGGATTGCCACAATCCAGTGGTTTGTCCGCTCATTGGCGTTGTAGCGCAGGATGGGTTTGTTGTCGTTCATGGCCGCTGCTCCCCTTGCCCACCGGGCTTGGTCGGGTCGTAGACATGGACCGCAGGATCCACCTGATGCACGTTGTCATCCGGCTGCGTGGGGTGCTCGTCCTCCTCGACCCGCTGTGGGCCAACCCGCACATAATGGAAGAACCCGGCCAACACCGCCGCGCCCATGGCCAGCAACGCCAGCGGCTTGGTGAAGCCCTTCCACAGCCCCACCAAAGGGCTGATCACCGGCTGGTCCGGCAGGCCGGCATACAGCTTCGGCGTGTCGGCATGGTGCAGCACGTACATCACGTGGGTGCCGCCGACACCATCCGGGTCGTACAACCCGGCGTTGTCGTAGCCCCGCGACTTCAGGTCGACAATGCGCTCGGCGGCATGCACTTTCATCTCGTCCTTGCTGCCGAACACGATCGCCCCGGTCGGGCAGGTTTTCACGCAGGCTGGCTCCAGGCCCACGGTCACGCGGTCGGAACACAGGGTGCACTTGTACGCCTTGTGGTCCTTCTGCGAGATACGCGGGATGTTGAACGGGCAGCCGGTGATGCAGTACCCGCAGCCGATGCAGTGGTCCTGGTTGAAATCGACGATGCCGTTGGCGTGCTTGATGATCGCCCCCGGGCTTGGGCACGCCTTCAGGCACCCTGGGTCTGCACAGTGCATACAGCCATCCTTGCGGATCAGCCACTCCAGGTTGCCGTCGTCGCGCTCGTGCTCGGTGAAGCGCATCAGGGTCCAGGTTTCGGCCGTGAGGTCCTGGGGGTTGTCGTAGGTGCCGTGGTTGTGGCCGACCTCGTCACGCAGTTCGTTCCATTCCGAGCACGCCACCTGGCAGGCCTTGCAGCCGATGCACTTGGTGGTGTCGATCAGCTTGGCGACTTCCTGCTGCTGGCGTACCGAAGGCGGTACGGTGGTGGTGGCCGAGCGGGCGATGATGTCTTGGCTGGCCATCAGAGTTTCTCCACTTTGACGAGGAACGACTTCGACTCTGGCGTCTGGGTGTTGCCGTCACCGAGGAATGGCACCAGGGTGTTGGTCAGGTAGCCATGCCGGGTAGCGCCGGTGAAACCCCAGTGCAACGGAATGCCGATCTGGTGCACGGTCTGGTTGTTGACCTGGAGCGGGCGAATCCGCTTGGTCACCACTGCCACCGCATCGATATGCCCGCGCTTGCTCGACACCCGCACCCGGTCGCCGGCCTTGATGCCTTTCTCGTTGGCCAGCACCTCGCCGATTTCGACGAACTGCTCGGGCTGGGCAATGGCGTTGAGCCGGCAATGCTTGCTCCAGAAGTGGAAATGCTCGGTCAGCCGATAGGTGGTCGCCGCGTAAGGAAACTCGTCGTGCGTGCCGAGCGTGTCCCACACCGAGTCGAAGATGCGGCCAGCCGGGTTGCTGACCACCTTCTTGTTCTGCGGGTGCAGCGGGTTGATACCGATCGGCGTTTCGAACGGCTCGTAGTGCTCGGGGAACGGCCCCTCAGCCATCTTGTCGATGGCGAAGAAACGCGCCACGCCTTCGGGGTTCATGATGAACGGGTTCATCCCGGCCTCGGGCGGCGAGTCGGCCTTGAAGTCCGGCACATCGGTACCGGTCCAGGCCTTGCCGTTCCACCATACCAAGCGTTTCTTCTCTGGGTCCCACGGCTTGCCTTGCGGGTCGCTGGAGGCACGGTTGTAGAGGATGCGACGGTTGGCCGGCCAGGCCCAGGCCCAGTTCTGCACCTGGTGCATGCCAAACGGGTCGCTGTTGTCGCGGCGGGCCATCTGGTTGCCCTGCTCGGTCCAGCAGCCGGCGAAGATCCAGCAGCCAGACGCCGTGCTGCCGTCGTCCTTCAACTGGCCGAAGCCTGACAGTTGCTGGCCGGCCTTGAGCGTGGCGCCGGTGGCGTCGGTGAGGTCGGTGACCGCCCAGCCGTTCATTTCCTTGGCCAATTCCTCCGGAGATGGCTCTTCAGGGATCTTGTACGGCCAGCTGATGTTCATCATCGCATCAGGGTAGGCGCCGCCCTCGGCCCGGTAGCGTTGGCGCAGGCGCAGGAACAGCTCGCTCATGATCTGCACGTCGGTACGGGTCTCACCCGGCCCATCGGCCCCCTTCCAGTGCCATTGCAGCCAACGACTGCTATTGACCAGCGAGCCGTCCTCCTCGGCAAAGCAGGTGGTGGGCAGGCGGATCACTTCGGTCTGGATATTGGCGGTGTCGACGTCGTTGAACGGCCCAGCGTTTCGCCAGAACTCCGAGGTCTCCGTGGCCAGCGGATCCATGATCACCAACCACTTGAGCTTGCCCAGCGCTGCGGTGACGCGGTTCTTGTCCGGCAGCGCAGCAATCGGGTTGAACCCCTGGCATATGTAGCCGTTGACCTTGCCCTGGCCCATCATCTCGAACATGCGCAGCACGTCGTAGGCCGGGACATCGAGTTTGGGCAGCCAGTCATAGCCCCAGTTGTTTTCCGCCTTGGCGTTGGCGCCGTACCAGGCCTTCATCAGGCTGACGTGGAACTTGCCGTAATTCTGCCAGTACGACAGCTGCCCTGGGCGAAGCGGCTTGGACGCGCGCTTGTCGATGTAGGTGGCGTAGTCCTGCTCGGCATCACCGGCCAGGGTCAGGTAGCCCGGCAACGAGTTGGACAGCAGGCCGAGGTCGGTCAGGCCCTGGATATTGGAGTGCCCGCGCAAGGCGTTGACACCACCACCGGGCATGCCGACGTTGCCCAGCAGCAGCTGGACCATGGCCGCACTGCGGATGATCTGCGCACCGATCGAGTGCTGCGTCCAGCCGAGCGCGTAGAGAATCGTCATGGTCTTGCCCGGTGCCGAGCAGGTGGCGATCTCCTCCCAGACTTTCATCATGGCGTCCTGCGGCATGCCACAGGTCATGCTCGCCAGTTCCGGGGTGTAGCGGCTGTAATGCTGTTTCATCAGCTGGAACACGCAGCGCGGGTGCAGCAGGGTCGGATCGACCTTCGCATAACCGTCCTCACCCAGCTCGTAACCCCAGCCGGATTTGTCGGCATACACACGCTTGGCCTCGTCGTAGCCGCTGAACAGCCCGTCCTCGAAGCTATAGGTCTCTTTGACGATGAACGACACATCGGTGTAGTTACGCACGTACTCGTGCTGGATCTTGTCGTTGCTCAGCAGGTAGTTGATCAGCCCGCCCATGAAGGCGATATCGGTACCGGTACGGATCGGCGCGTAGTAGTCCGCTACCGACGCGGTACGGGTAAAACGCGGGTCGACCACGATCAGCCGCGCCTTGTTGTGCGCCTTGGCCTCGGTCACCCATTTGAAGCCGCACGGATGCGCTTCTGCTGCGTTGCCACCCATCACCAGGACCAGATTCGCGTTGGCGATATCGGACCAGTGGTTGGTCATGGCGCCACGGCCGTACGTCGGGGCAAGACTTGCCACCGTCGGGCCATGTCAGACACGTGCCTGGTTATCGAACCCCAGCATGCCTGTTGCGCGGACGACCTTGTGGGTCAGGTAGCCTGCCTCGCTGGAGGCGGCGGAGGCAGCCAGAAAACCGGTGGTGAGCCAGCGGTTTACGGTTTGCCCCTGGGCGTTCTTCTCGATGAAATTGGCGTCTCGGTCCTGTTTCATCAGGCCTGCGACGCGGTCGAGCGCCTCGTCCCAGCTGACCCGCACCCACTCCTTGCTGCCGGGTTTGCGTACCTCGGGGTACTGCAGGCGGCTCGGGCTGTGGATAAAGTCCAGCAGGCCGGCGCCTTTCGGGCAAAGGGTGCCGCGGTTGACCGGGTGGTCGGCGTCACCTTCGATGTGGATGATGTTCTGTTTGACGTTTTTACCCGCATCGCCCTGGCTGTACAGGATCAGGCCGCAGCCGACCGAGCAGTAAGGGCAGGTGTTACGGGCTTCTTTGGTATGCGCCAGCTTGAAGTGACGCACCTGCTCGGCGAAGGCCGGCGTCGGGGCCATGCCCAACGCCGCCAGGCTCGAGCCTCCAAGGCCGACGGCGGCGACCTTGAAGAATTGCCGACGGTTCAGGTCCATCGTGCACTCCTGATCAGGTGGTGGACGCGCGGAACATGGCCGGCGCCTCTTGATAGTCACGGTGGCGGCCAATACATGGCTGCCAATAGTTAAGACTAGTCAAGAATCGGGAACGTGCGATGACCTGAGTCAGTGGTAGGGCCCGGGTCAGGCACGCGGCAGGTTGCGCACCACATTCAGCGCCGCACTGCTCTGCGCCACCGGCATGATCTCGACAGTATTGATGTTCACATGCGCCGGCTGATCGGCAATCCAGGCTACCGTAGCCGCGATGTCTTCCGGCAGGATGGCCTCGACATCTCGATACAACGCCTGCACCGCGTCCAGGTCGCCATTCAGGCGTACCACCGAGAAGTCGGTGCCCGAGCAGAGCCCCGGCTCGATGTTGCTCACGCGTACTCGGGTGCCCGCCAGGTCGGCACGCAAGTTGAGGCTGAACTGGCGGACGAAGGCCTTGCTGGCGCCATAAACATTGCCGCCCGGGTAGGGGTAAGTGCCGGCGATTGAGCCAATATTGATGATCATCCCGCTGTCGGCTTCCACCATTTGCGGCAGAATCTTGTGGGTAACCATGGCCAGGCCGGTAATGTTGGTGTCGATCATCCGCTGCCAGTTTTCGGCGCTGCTGGCCTGGGCTCGGTCCACACCCAACGCCAGCCCGGCGTTGTTGACCAGCAGGTCGATCTGCAGCGATACATCCCGAATCTGCTCGACCGCCGTCTCCAGCGACACCGGGTCGGTGACGTCCAGCGCCAGCGGAATGAAATTGCCCCCCAACTCGGCCTCCAGCGCTTTCAGTTTGTCCATGCGCCGGGCGCCACCGATCACGCGGTAGCCTTTGCCGATCAGCGTGCAGCAGATGGCACGGCCAAAACCCGAGGAGGCGCCAGTTACGAATGCGGTTTTCATCAGTTTTCTCCTATCAGTAGGTCAGGCCAGGTACTTCACGCCCAGGCTGGTGAACAGGCAAAGCATCGAGAACACCAGCGCCTTGCGTACCACTTCGTTGCCTTTACGCAGCGCCAGGGCACTGCCCAGGTGGTTACCCAGGATGTTGCAGGCCACCAGCGGCAATGCCAGCAGGTAGACGACCTTCCCGGCCATGACGAAGGCGACCAAGGCGCCGATGTTGGAAGCGAAGTTGAAGGTTTTGGAGTTGGCCGAACTGGAGACCAGGTCCATGCGCAGCAGGTAATGGAAGGCGATGATGAACATGCTCCCGGTACCGGGGCCGAAAAAGCCGTCATAGAAGCCGATGGCCAGGCAGGTCAACGGCACCACGGTGTACAGCATGCGCGAAGACAGCTCTCGTTCCTCTACCGGGCGGTCCTTGGGGGTGAGGAAGATGAGGATGCCGAACGGGATCAGCGCCAGGATGATCTTGCCTACAGTCTCTTGCGAGATCGACACGATCAGGTGCGCCCCCAGGTAGGCACCCAGCAGTGAGAACGGCACCCCGACCAACGCTACCTGCCAGACCATCTTGCTGTTGGCCAGGAAGTTGCGAATGGCCGCCAGCGTGCCAAGGGTGCTGACCAGTTTTTCCTGGCCCAGTGCCACCTGCGGCGGCATGCCCACCAGCAAAAAACCCGGTACAAGAAACAGACCGCCACCACCGGCAATACTGTCGACGAAGCCTGCAACGAAGGCGATCGCGCCGAGCATGACGATTGCCAGCAACGCGTGTTCCGCCCAGTAAGCACCGAGAATTTCCATAGCAAAGCCCATCCAATGGCGTGTTTTGCCAAGGCCGACGTGAGTGAGCCTGCCCTGATTGATGCGATGATTGTAATTACGAAAATTGAATCGATGCAATAAACAATTAATTCAACTCAATTCCCACGATTACCATCATTAGCTGCATCTGGGCTTTCATGCTAGGCTGCGCGCTCTTGCAGAATCTGGTGCGTTTTCCATGTGGGTCCCTCATTACGGCGATCAAACCCAGCCGGTTTACCTGATGATCGCTAATGCCCTTGAACAGGACATCGAAAGTGGTCGGCTTGCAGCAGGTGATCGCTTACCCACCCTCAAGGACCTCGCCGAGGCACTGAGTGTGACGCCCGGCACCGTCGGCAGGGCCTACGACGAGGCAGCCAAGCGTGGCCTGGTGGTTGGCGAAGTCGGGCGTGGCACATTTGTGAAACAGCAGCGACAGCCATTGCCTATCCAGTCGGCGCCCGTTGCCGGCGAAAGCAGCCAGATCGATCTCTCGATCATCAAACCCAACGACGCTCACATGAGCGAGTGGCTAGGCGCGGCCATCAGCGAACTGGCCGCGTCTTCGGGCTTGGGGCAAGTACTCGACTACGTGACCGAAGGTGGCCACACCTCACACAAGCAAGCCGGTGCGGCCTGGATTCAGCGCTGGCTGCCAGATGCAAGCTGGCAACAGGTTGTACTGACCTCTGGCGCGCAGCATGGGCTGCTAGTGGCCATCAGCAGCCTGTCGAAGAGCGACGATGTGGTGCTGTGCGAGTCGTTTTGCTACCCAGGCATCATCTCTCTGGCCCACAGCATGGGCCGCCGCCTGCGCGCCGTGGCCATGGACGAGCACGGCATTATTCCTGATGCATTGCGCGCGGCCTGCCTGGAGCACCGCCCTTCCCTGCTGGTATGCGTCACCACGCACCAGAACCCGACCAACTCGATCATGCCCCACGCACGGCGCCAGGCCATCGCCGAGATCGCCCGCGAGTTCGACCTGTTCATCGTCGATGACGACATCTACGGTTTTCTTGAGCCCGCCCCGGATTACAAGCCACTGGCCGCGTATGCGCCTGAACGCTCGGTGTACCTCACCAGCCTGTCCAAGAGCGTGCTGCCGGCGCTGCGCATCGGCTACCTGTACGCTCCGCCGCAAACCCTGTCACGGTTATCGTCGATGGTACGCAGCAGCGTGTGGATGCCTTCGCCATTGATGGCGCAATTGGCCAGTAACCTGATCAACAGCGGCATGGCCGACCAGTTGGTACGGGTACAGCAGGACGAGGCGGCCGCGCGCCAGCACATGGCTCGGGAGATTCTTGGTCGATACAACATCCGTACTCAGCCCCACAGCTTTCATATCTGGCTGGAGTTGCCAGAGCCGTGGACCAGCGACGAGTTCGCCAACCTGGCGCGTAACAACGGCGTGACGGTGGTCAGCGGCAGCCAGTTTTTACCAGAACGTAGCCACACCACCTGCGGTGTACGCATCGCGCTGATGAGCCCCAGCCGCCAGGAACTGGGCTTTGCCCTGACCAAGTTGGCAAGCCTGCTGGACTCGCCGGAGCCGCGGTTGTTCTACTGAAGCACTGACTGGGTTAATACCCCCACAGGATTGCGCCGTAGAAGAAACCTGCGCAGAACCTATGAGAGCGGGCTCGCCCGCCCCCATAGTGAATGCAGCCCCTGAACTTATAGAGGTCACTCAAGCAGGTGCAGCACAACGGCCCCTGCTAAAACCAGACTCACGCCTACAACTTGAAAGCAGGACAACCGCTCTCGATAGAAGAAAAAGCCAAGTACCGCAGCGATTCCGCCCGAAAGCGTGCTGATCACCGTAACAACAGAAATCGAACCATTGAGCGCCCCCCAGGAAAAGGCAGAAAAGCCACCGAGGTTAAACAGGCTGGCACCGCATAATGCTGCATAGGTTCTTGGCCTGATTACCGACCAGCCCCTCATCAGCCTGAGCGCTTCGGGCATGAGGAAGATCACCCCAACGGCATACCCTAGCGCCAACATGTTCACAGGGCCGAGTGATGGCAGCGCATATTTTCCCTGAAGCCAGAAACTGACGCCGTAGAGCGCCGCCGCCAATAGAGCGAACGCAACCGGCAAACGGCTCATCGAGCGCCCCTGATCATCCGCCTTGTTACCGCTGCTACTGGCCAACAGCACGCCAAAGAAACAGATCAGCAAACCAAGAAACTGCCAAAGCGACAATTCATCACCACCCAGCCAGGCCAGCAGCGTAGTAAAAACGCCATACGTGGTCACCAGCGGAGCCACGACTGCCGTCTTGCCGATAGCAAAGGCCTTGGAAAGTGACAGCGCCCCTAACACCGTGCAAAGCGCTGCGACACCGCCAAGCAGCAATGCGCTAACAGGTGCCGCCAGCATCTTCTCCAGCTGATTGGCCGACATGAAAATGATCAGCCCCATCAGCAACAGGCCCAATAACTGTCCAAAAAAGACGGCTCGACGAATACCAACCGCCCGAGCGTTTACCCCCACCAGAAAATCCGTAGCCCCCCAAAGTACGGCAGCTACCAAACCCATGATGACGTCCATACTTCCATTCCCTCTGCCTGCTATGAAGCAGATACTAAACAGAGAGGGCGCTGAGGAGTTGCAACACCAGCAACTTCAGACGTCTCCTACACAGGATGGCGGGACATAAAAAAACCCAAGGCAACTGCCTTGGGTTTTTGGTCTTGCTAGACGCCTTACCGCTCTGATCAGAACGGAATATCGTCATCAAAGCTGTCAAAGTCAGCCGCCGGCTGTGGCGCTGGCTGCTGCGGCGCCGGGCGCTGAGGGGCCTGTTGCGGGCGCTGGGCCTGCTGGCGCGGCGGGGCCTGGTTGTACTGTTGCTGCTGACCACCTTGGTTGTAGTTGCCGCCACCCTGGTTGTACGGGTCACCGCCCTGCTGGCCCTGCGGACGGCCACCCAGCAGCTGCATGGTGCCGTTGATGTCGACGATGATCTCAGTGGTGTAGCGCTTGATACCGTCTTTTTCCCACTCACGGGTCTGCAGTTTGCCTTCGATGTAGCACTGCGAACCTTTGCGCAGGTACTCGCCGGCGATCTCGGCAACCTTGCCGAACAGCGACACACGGTGCCACTCGGTACGCTCTACCTTCTGGCCCGACTGCTTGTCGGTCCACTGCTCGCTGGTAGCCAGGCTCAGGTTGGTCACGGCGTTACCGTTGGGCAGGTAGCGGACTTCGGGATCCTGGCCACAGGTGCCGACCAGAATGACTTTGTTAACCCCACGGGCCATAACGTTCTCCTAGGCTTCGCACGCCGAAGAGGCTGGGTTCACCAGTCGCTCGAGGGTCGCACGGTCCAAAATTTTCGTATCCAGTTTGATATAGATAGCGGCTTCTTCAGCCACCACCACAGCGTCGGTCACACCCGGCACGGCCATCAGGCGCTCGGACAGGCCGGCTTCACGGACTGCCTCAGGCGTCAGCGGCATGCGCAGACTGGTCACATAAGGCGGCTCGTTCATGCGCAGGGCGACGACCAGCCAGATGGCACACAGCACCGCGCAACCGAGGAACACCGTGTCCAGCCCACCGTGCTGGAACAACCAGCCACCGAGAATGCCGCCCAGCGCCGCACCAAGGAACTGGCTGGTGGAGTAGACCCCCATCGCCGTCCCCTTGCCACCGGCAGGCGACACCTTGCTCACCAGCGAAGGCAGCGATGCCTCCAGCAGGTTGAATGCGGTAAAGAATACCACGGTGCCAATCACCAGTCCGCGCAAACCGTCAGCCCACTCCCAGAAGTATATCTCTGTCAGCAGCAGGACACTGACAGCGCCGGCCAACACGCGTTTCATCTTGCGCTTTTTTTCGCCGTAGATGATGAACGGGACCATTGCAAAAAATGAGATGAACAGCGCGGTCAGGTACACCCACCAGTGCTGCTCCTTGGGCAGCCCACCGCGCTCGACGAAGGCCAGCGGCAGCGCGACGAAGCTGGCCATGAGAATGGCATGGAGGACGAAGATGCTTATGTCCAGGCGCAGAAGGTCCGGATGACGCAGGGTTGGGCCGAGTGCCTGGCGCGCCACGCCCGATTCGCGGTGCTGCAGGATGCTATGCGTGTTGGGCACGACAAAGGCAATCAGCAGGATGCCTACCAGGGCAAGCCCCGCCGTGGTCAGGAACAATCCTGACAAGCCGAAGGCACTTGTCAGCAAGGGTCCGACGACCATGGCGACGGCAAACGACAGGCCGATGCTCATGCCGATCATGGCCATGGCCTTGGTCCGGTGTTGCTCGCGGGTGAGATCGGACAACAACGCCATGACGGCGGCAGAAATCGCACCGGCGCCCTGCAAAACACGCCCGGCGATCACGCCCCAGATGGAGTCGGCCTGGGCCGCCAGCACACTGCCCAGGGCGAAAATCACCAGCCCCAGGTAAATCACCGGCCGGCGGCCGATGCGGTCGGAGATCATCCCGAACGGGATCTGCAATACCGCCTGAGTCAGGCCATAGGCGCCAATGGCCAGGCCGATCAGCGCAGGGGTGGCGCCGGCCAGGTCCATGCCGTAGGTAGCCAGTACCGGCAAGACCATGAACATGCCCAGCATACGAAAGGCAAAGACCAGAGCAAGGCCGCCAGCGGCGCGGGTTTCGCCGCCACTCATGCGCTCGTTGTGGGTGTCGTGCATGGATTAACCTCGTGTGAACCGGCGGCGATTCTATCAGTCCGACAGCGTAACGGCATCTACGCGACGCTTTGCCGCGTCATACTGGCGCGCCGTATACTTCCTTGTTTATGCCCGCCAAGCGAGGCCGCAGTGGACAAGATCCTGATTCGTGGGGCACGTACCCACAACCTGAAGAACATCGACCTGACCCTGCCCCGGGACAAGCTGATCGTGATCACCGGCCTGTCCGGTTCCGGCAAGTCGTCCCTGGCGTTCGACACCCTCTACGCCGAAGGCCAGCGCCGCTACGTGGAATCGCTGTCGGCCTACGCCCGGCAGTTCCTGTCGATGATGGAAAAGCCCGACGTCGATACCATCGAAGGCCTCTCACCGGCCATTTCCATCGAGCAGAAGTCGACCTCGCACAACCCACGCTCCACGGTCGGCACCATCACTGAAATCTACGACTACCTGCGCCTGTTGTATGCCCGCGTGGGTACGCCACGCTGCCCGGACCACGATATCCCGCTGGAGGCGCAAACGATCAGCCAGATGGTCGACCTGGTGCTGGAGCGCCCGGAAGGCAGCAAGCTGATGCTGCTGGCGCCGGTGGTGCGCGAGCGCAAGGGTGAGCACCTGGCCGTGTTTGACGAGTTGCGCGCTCAAGGGTTCGTACGCGCCCGGGTCAACGGCAAGCTCTACGAGCTGGACGAACTGCCCAAACTGGACAAACAGAAAAAGCACAGCATCGATGTGGTGGTAGACCGCTTCAAGGTGCGCGCCGACCTGCAGCAACGCCTCGCTGAATCGTTCGAGACCGCACTGAAGCTGGCCGACGGGATCGCTCTGGTAGCACCGATGGACGACGAACCAGGCGAAGAGATGATCTTCTCCGCCCGCTTCGCCTGTCCGGTGTGCGGCCATGCCATCAGCGAGCTGGAACCCAAGCTGTTCTCCTTCAACAACCCGGCTGGCGCCTGCCCGACCTGCGATGGCCTGGGGGTGAAGCAGTTCTTCGACACCAAACGCCTGGTCAATACCGAACTCACCCTGGCTGAAGGTGCGATCCGCGGCTGGGACCGACGCAACGTTTACTACTTCCAGATGCTCGGCTCGTTGGCCGCGCATTATGGCTTCAGCCTGGAAGAACCCTTCGGCGAGCTCTCGGCAGAACACCAGAAGGTGATCCTGCAAGGCAGTGGCAAGCAAAGCATCGACTTCAAGTACTTGAACGACCGTGGCGATATCGTAAAGCGCTCGCACCCGTTTGAAGGCATCGTGCCGAACCTGGAACGCCGCTACCGCGAGACCGAGTCGGCCACCGTACGCGAAGAGCTGGCCAAGTTCCTCGGCACCCAGCCCTGCCCGGATTGCCGTGGCACTCGCCTGCGCCGTGAAGCACGCCATGTGTGGGTGGGCGAAAAAACGCTGCCGGCGGTCACCAACCTACCGATCGGTGAAGCCAGCAACTACTTTGGCGAGCTGACCCTGACTGGCCGCCGTGGCGAGATTGCCGCCAAGATCCTCAAGGAAATCTGCGAGCGCTTGCAGTTCCTGGTCAACGTCGGCCTCGACTACCTCACCCTCGACCGTAGCGCCGACACCCTGTCCGGTGGCGAGGCCCAGCGTATCCGGCTTGCCAGCCAGATTGGCGCCGGCCTGGTCGGGGTGATGTACATCCTTGATGAACCGTCCATCGGCCTTCATCAACGCGACAACGACCGCCTGCTGGCCACCCTCAACCACCTGCGCGATTTGGGCAACACGGTCATCGTGGTAGAGCACGACGAGGACGCCATTCGCTTGGCCGACTATGTGGTCGATATCGGCCCAGGGGCCGGTGTGCATGGTGGCCAGATCGTCGCCGAGGGCTCGCCACAGGAGGTCATGGACCACCCTGATTCGTTAACCGGCAAGTACTTGTCCGGACGCAAGAAGATCGTCGTGCCAGCCAAGCGCACGCCGCGCAACAAGAAGCTGCAACTAAAGCTCAAGGGTGCGCGTGGCAACAACCTGCAGAACGTCGACCTCGAAGTCCCCATCGGCCTGCTGACCTGCGTGACGGGGGTATCCGGCTCGGGCAAATCGACGCTGATCAACAACACCCTGTTCCCCTTGGCCGCTACTGCCCTCAATGGCGCAAGCAGCCTGGAAGCCGCAGCGCACAGCAGCATGGACGGCCTGCAGCACCTGGATAAGGTGGTGGATATCGACCAGAGCCCGATCGGCCGCACTCCGCGCTCGAACCCGGCAACGTACACCGGTATTTTCACCCCTATCCGCGAGCTGTTCTCCGGGGTGCCGGAGTCGCGCTCACGCGGCTATGGCCCGGGACGTTTCTCGTTCAACGTCAAGGGTGGCCGTTGCGAGGCCTGCCAAGGCGATGGCCTGATCAAGGTCGAGATGCACTTCCTGCCAGACATCTACGTGCCGTGCGACGTGTGCAAGAGCAAGCGCTACAACCGCGAAACGTTGGAGATCAAGTACAAGGGCAAGAACATCCACGAGGTGCTGGAAATGACCATCGAGGATGCCCGCGAATTCTTCGACGCAGTGCCAGCGCTGGCGCGCAAGCTGCAAACACTGATGGATGTAGGCCTGTCGTACATCAAGCTGGGCCAGTCGGCGACTACCTTGTCTGGTGGTGAGGCGCAGCGGGTGAAGCTGTCCCGCGAGTTGTCCAAGCGCGATACCGGCAAAACCCTGTATATCCTGGATGAACCCACCACGGGCCTGCACTTTGCCGATATCCAGCAGTTGCTGGACGTGCTGCATCGCCTGCGTGATCACGGCAATACCGTGGTGGTGATCGAGCACAACCTGGATGTGATCAAGACTGCTGACTGGCTGGTGGACCTCGGCCCGGAGGGTGGTTCCAAAGGGGGACAGATCATTGCCTGCGGTACGCCGGAAGAACTGAGCGAGATGAAGCAGTCCTATACCGGGCATTACCTGAAACCGCTGCTGGAGCGGGACCGGGCCTGAGTGTTGCTGATGGAATGAAAAAGCCCCTGGCACCATTGGTGTCAGGGGCTTTTTCTTGAGACTGTGGGTAACTTACATCTGCGACTGCAGGTAGTTCTCCAGGCCAATGGCCTTGATCAGACCCTGCTGCTTCTCCAGCCAGTAGGTGTGATCTTCTTCGGTGTCCGCCAGTTGCGCACGCAGGATGTCACGGCTGATGTAGTCCTTGTGCAGCTCGCACAGCTCGATGCCTTTGCACAGCGCACCGCGCACCTTGTACTCAAGCTTGAGGTCGGCCTCGATCATTTCCGGCACGGTGCTGCCGACTTCCAGGTCGTCTGCACGCATGTCAGGTGTGCCTTCGAGCATCAGGATGCGACGCATCAGGGCATCAGCGTGCTGCGTCTCTTCTTCCATCTCGTGGTTGATACGCTCGTAGAGCTTGGTCAGGCCCCAGTCTTCGTACATGCGCGAATGAATGAAGTACTGGTCGCGTGCTGCCAGTTCGCCCTTCAGCAACGTGACGAGGTAGTTGATTACGTCCGGGTGGCCTTGCATCGCCCTGCTTCTCCATATGAAAACGTCTATGCCACATAGTGTGAACCAGCTTTTGCCTGCGGTCACTGAAAAATGCGCAATTAGAAGCAAAAAATCGGTTAAACAGTAGTGATATTCATTGAAAAACCGCCCGAATGAGGGCGGTTCTTCTTATCACTTCGACTTAGGCGAGATTGATGCCCAGGGCTTTGGCGATCCCTTCTCCATAGGCCGGGTCGGCCTGGAAGAAGTACTGCAACTGGCGTTGGATGACGTCCTCACTGACACCCGCCATGGTTCCAGCGATGTTGCTGATCAGCAGGGCTTTCTGCTCGTCACTCATCAGGCGGAACAGCGCGCCGGCGTGGCTGTAGTAGTCAGTGTCCTCGCGGTGATCGTAACGGTCGGCCGAGCCATTCAGAGCCAATGCGGGCTCGGCGTGACGTGGCGACTGTTTCGGTGCCGCGGCGTAGCTGTTGGGTTCGTAGTTCGGTGCACTGCCATAGCTGCCAGTGGCCATGGAGCCGTCGCGCTGGTAGCTGTTGACCGGGCAGCGTGGTGCGTTCACCGGCAACTGTTGGTGGTTAGTCCCCACACGGTAGCGGTGTGCGTCCGCGTAGGCGAACACGCGGCCCTGCAGCATGCGGTCCGGCGACAGGCCAACCCCTGGCACCATGTTGCTTGGCCCGAAGGCAGCCTGCTCGACCTCGGCGAAGTAGTTGAGCGGGTTGCGGTTAAGCTCAAGCACGCCCACTTCGATCAATGGGTAGTCCTTTTGCGACCAGGTTTTGGTCACGTCGAACGGGTTCTCGTCGCGGCTCGCGGCCTCGGCTTCGCTCATCACCTGGATGCAGACAGTCCAGCGTGGATAATCGCCACGCTCAATGGCTTCGAACAGGTCGCGCTGGGCGTAGTCCGGATCAGTACCTGCCAAGCGTGCGGCCTCTGCCGGGGCGAGGTTCTTGATGCCTTGCTGGGTCTTGAAGTGCCATTTGACCCAAGTGCGCTCACCCTGGGCATTGATCAGGCTGTAGGTGTGGCTGCCAAAGCCGTGCATGTGGCGGTAGCCATCCGGAATGCCCCGGTCGGAGAACAGGATGGTGACCTGGTGCAGCGCCTCGGGCGAGTGCGACCAGAAATCCCACATCATCTGGGCGTTCTTCAGGTTGGACTGCGGGTGACGTTTCTGGGTGTGGATAAAGTCCGGGAACTTGAGCGGATCACGAATGAAGAACACTGGCGTGTTGTTACCCACGATGTCCCAGTTACCTTCCTCGGTGTAGAACTTGACGGCAAATCCGCGCGGATCGCGCTCTGTGTCCGCAGAACCACGTTCGCCACCCACGGTAGAGAAGCGCAGGAATGTCTCCGTCTGCTTGCCAATCTGCTCGAACAGTTTGGCGCTGGTGTAATCGGTGATGTCGCGGGTTACGGTAAAAGTGCCATAGGCGCCCGAACCCTTCGCATGAACCCGGCGCTCTGGAATGTTCTCACGGTTGAAATGGGCGAGCTTCTCAATCAGGTGGAAGTCGTCAAGCAGCAGCGGGCCGCGTGGGCCGGCGGAGCGGGAGTTCTGGTTGTCGGCTACAGGTGCACCGCTGGCGGTGGTGAGAATCTTGCTCATGGGCTCTCCTTATCGGTCTTGAAGCGCCGGCTAATCGGCTATGGAGAGAGTATTGACGAGCAAGGTTACAGGGACAAATTCATTAACTGATTTACATCAATAGAAACTAACAATACCAACAGACACAAAAAACCGGGCACTAGGCCCGGTTCTTTGTAGCAGACAGAACGTCTTACTCAGCAGCTTCTACAGCACCGCCGACCGGACGATCAACCAGCTCGACGTACGCCATAGGCGCGTTGTCGCCAGCGCGGAAACCGCACTTCAGGATGCGCAGGTAGCCGCCCTGACGGGTGGCGTAACGCTTGCCCAGGTCGTTGAACAATTTGCCAACAGCGGACTTCGAACGGGTACGGTCGAAGGCCAGACGACGGTTAGCAACGCTGTCTTCCTTGGCCAGGGTGATCAGCGGCTCGGCAACGCGGCGCAGTTCCTTGGCTTTCGGCAGGGTGGTTTTGATCAGCTCGTGCTCGATCAGCGACACTGCCATGTTCTGGAACATAGCCTTGCGGTGAGAGCTGGTACGGCTCAGGTGACGTCCACTTTTACGATGACGCATGATTCATTCCTTACCAAACACTACGTTCGGTGATTACGACGATCAGGCGGTCGCCTTGTCGTCTTTCTTAAGACTTGCAGGCGGCCAGTTGTCGAGGCGCATGTCGAGAGACAGACCACGAGAGGCCAGGACGTCCTTGATTTCAGTCAGGGACTTCTTGCCGAGGTTAGGAGTCTTCAACAGCTCTACTTCGGTACGCTGAATCAGGTCGCCGATGTAGTAGATGTTCTCCGCCTTGAGGCAGTTGGCCGAACGTACAGTCAGTTCCAGGTCGTCAACCGGACGCAGCAGGATCGGATCGATCTCGTCTTCCTGCTCGACTACGACAGGCTCGCTGTCACCTTTGAGGTCGACGAACGCGGCCAGCTGCTGTTGCAGGATGGTCGCAGCGCGGCGGATTGCCTCTTCAGGGTCCAGGGTGCCGTTGGTTTCCAGATCAATGACCAGTTTGTCCAGGTTGGTACGCTGCTCAACACGGGCGTTCTCGACCACATAGGCGATACGACGCACCGGGCTGAACGAAGCGTCCAACTGCAGACGGCCAATGCTACGGCTTTCGTCTTCGTCGGTTTGACGGGAGTCGGCCGGCTCGTAACCACGACCACGAGCTACAGTGAGCTTCATGTTCAGGGCGCCGTTCGACGCCAGGTTCGCGATTACGTGATCGGGGTTGACGATCTCGACATCGTGATCCAGCTGAATATCGGCAGCGGTAACCACCCCCGAACCCTTTTTCGACAAGGTCAGCGTAACTTCGTCACGACCGTGCAGTTTGATAGCCAGGCCTTTCAGGTTCAACAGGATTTCAATGACGTCTTCCTGAACACCTTCGATCGCGGAGTACTCGTGGAGTACGCCATCGATCTCGGCCTCGACTACTGCACAGCCAGGCATGGAGGACAACAGGATGCGGCGCAGCGCGTTGCCCAGGGTATGGCCGAAACCACGCTCGAGAGGCTCGAGCGTGATCTTGGCGCGGGTCGGACTGACTACCTGCACATCAATGTGGCGGGGAGTCAGGAACTCATTTACCGAAATCTGCATGGATGCACCTATTTTCTAGCCCTTACTTGGAGTAGAGCTCGACAATCAGGTTCTCGTTGATGTCGGCAGACAGGTCGCTGCGAGCAGGAACGTTCTTGAAAACGCCCGACTTTTTAGCAGCATCCACGTCAACCCACTCAACGCGGCCACGCTGGGCGCACAGTTCAAGGGCTTGAACAATGCGCAGCTGGCTCAGCGATTTCTCGCGAACCGCGACCACGTCACCCGGACGAACTTGGTAGGATGGAATGTTTACAGTCTTACCGTTGACGCTGATCGCTTTGTGCGAAACCAGCTGACGCGACTCAGAACGAGTCGAGCCGAAGCCCATACGGTAAACGACGTTATCCAGACGGCACTCGAGCAGTTGCAGCAGGTTCTCACCGGTTGCGCCTTTTTTCGAGGCAGCAGCTTGGTAGTAACCGCGGAACTGACGCTCCAGAACACCGTAGATACGACGGACTTTTTGTTTCTCACGCAGCTGGGTGCCGTAGTCAGACTGACGGCCACGGCGCTGGCCGTGGATACCTGGGGCTGCTTCGATGTTGCACTTCGATTCCAGAGCGCGAACGCCGCTCTTCAGGAACAGGTCAGTGCCTTCACGACGAGACAGTTTGCATTTTGGACCAATGTAACGTGCCATTCTTCTGTCTCCTGATTACACGCGACGCTTCTTCGGCGGACGGCACCCGTTGTGCGGGATTGGCGTCACGTCGGTGATGCTGGCGATCTTGTAGCCGCAGCTGTTCAATGCACGAACGGCGGACTCACGACCTGGACCTGGACCCTTGACGTTAACGTCGAGGTTCTTCAGACCGTATTCCAGCGCAGCTTGACCAGCACGCTCAGCAGCGATCTGAGCTGCGAACGGGGTGGATTTGCGCGAACCACGGAAACCCGAACCACCGGAGGTCGCCCAGGACAAAGCATTGCCCTGACGGTCGGTGATGGTCACGATGGTGTTGTTGAAAGAGGCATGGATGTGGGCGATGCCATCAACCACTGTCTTTTTGACTTTCTTACGAGGACGAGCAGCAGGTTTTGCCATGTCTATATTCCTGGGCGATTACTTGCGGATCGGCTTACGCGGGCCCTTACGGGTGCGTGCGTTGGTCTTGGTGCGCTGACCGCGAACCGGCAGACCTTTACGATGACGCAGGCCGCGGTAGCAACCCAGGTCCATCAAGCGTTTGATCTTCATGTTGATGTCACGACGCAGGTCACCTTCGGTGGTGAACTTCGCGACTTCGCCACGCAGGGTTTCGATTTGCTCGTCGCTCAGATCCTTGATCTTAGCGGCTGGGTTTACACCAGCGTCTGCACAGATCTTCTGTGCAGTTGTGCGACCGACACCATAGATGTAGGTCAGCGAGATAACAGTATGCTTGTTATCTGGAATGTTGACGCCTGCAATACGGGCCATTCAGTGGGACTCCAATTGACAGCTACCTACGCCCCGGAAGCCAAGAAATAGGGCGCGAGATAATATCGCTGTAGAAACGAATAATCAACCCAGCAGCACACTAGCTGCTGGGTTTGAAGCGCAGATCACACTCAGCCTTGGCGCTGTTTGTGACGCGGTTCCGCGCTGCAGATCACTCGTACGACGCCTTCGCGACGGATGATCTTGCAGTTACGGCACAGCTTTTTCACCGATGCACGAACTTTCATTACCGACTCCTCGAACCTTAGGGGCGTATCAGCGCAGCAGACCGCTGCCGCCGTAGCCTTTCAGGTTGGCTTTCTTCATCAGGGATTCGTACTGGTGCGAAACGAGGTGCGATTGTACTTGGGACATGAAGTCCATCACAACCACTACCACAATCAGCAACGAGGTCCCGCCAAGGTAGAACGGCACATTTGCTGCCACCACCAGGAACTGGGGCAGAAGGCAGACGGCCATCATGTAAAGAGCACCGAACATGGTCAGACGAGTCAGAACGCCATCAATGTAGCGTGCCGACTGCTCACCAGGACGGATACCCGGAATAAAGGCACCGGACTTCTTCAGGTTTTCCGCTACGTCTTTCGGGTTGAACATCAACGCTGTGTAGAAGAAGCAGAAGAAAATGATCCCTGCACTAAACAGCAGAATGTTCAACGGCTGACCAGGAGCGATCGACTGCGAGATGTCCTGCAGCCAGCCCATACCTTCGGACTGACCGAACCAGGCACCCAGCGAAGCCGGGAACAGCAAAATGCTGCTCGCGAAAATGGCCGGGATAACCCCCGCCATGTTCACTTTCAACGGCAAGTGGCTGGTCTGCGCAGCGAAGACCTTGCGGCCCTGCTGACGCTTGGCATAGTGAACGGCGATACGACGCTGACCACGCTCAATGAACACCACGAAACCGATAATCGCTACTGCCAGCAAACCGATAGCGACCAGGGCGAAAATGTTGATATCGCCTGTGCGTGCAGACTCGAAAGACTGCCCGATTGCTCTCGGAAGACCGGCAACGATACCTGCGAAGATCAACATCGAGATACCGTTGCCCACACCGCGCTCGGTGATCTGCTCGCCCAGCCACATCATGAACATCGCGCCCGCCACGAAGGTGGAGACGGCAACGACATGGAAGCCCAGGCCTACAGAAAACGCCACGCCCTGGTTGGCCAGGCCAATGGACATGCCAATGGCTTGAACCAGTGCCAGGATAACGGTGCCGTAGCGGGTGTACTGGCTGATCTTGCGACGGCCAGCTTCACCTTCCTTCTTCAACTGCTCCAGTTGCGGGCTGACCGCCGTCATCAGCTGCATGATGATCGATGCCGAGATGTACGGCATGATCCCCAGTGCAAAGATGCTCATGCGCTCAAGCGCGCCACCGGAAAACATGTTGAACAAGCTAAGAATGGTCCCCTCATTCTGCCGAAACAGATCCGCCAGACGGTCCGGATTGATGCCGGGAACCGGGATATGCGCACCTATCCGATAGACGATGATCGCCATGAACAGAAAGCGCAGACGAGCCCAGAGTTCCGACATCCCGCCCTTACCGAGCGAAGAGAGAGCACCTTGCTTAGCCATTTATTCCTCGAATTTGCCGCCAGCTGCTTCGATAGCCGCACGCGCACCCTTGGTGGCTGCGATGCCCTTGATGGTGACTGCGCGAGTAACTTCGCCAGACAGCATGATTTTCACACGCTGAATGTGCTGGTTGATCACGTTGGCATCCTTCAGGGATTGCACGGAGATCACGTCGCCTTCCACTTTGGCCAGCTCGGACAGACGCACTTCGGCGCGGTCCATGGCTTTCAGGGAAACGAAGCCGAACTTCGGCAGACGACGGTGCAGCGGCTGTTGACCGCCTTCGAAGCCAGGAGCGATCGAACCACCCGAACGGGAAGTCTGACCTTTGTGGCCACGGCCGCCGGTCTTACCCAGACCGCTACCGATACCACGACCTGGACGATGCTTCTCGCGACGGGAACCCGGCGCTGGACTCAGATCATTGAGTTTCATCGATTAACCCTCGACCTTCAGCATGTAGTAAGCCTTGTTGATCATCCCGCGGTTCTCGGGAGTATCCTCGACTTCTACAGTGTGACCGATGCGACGCAGACCCAGGCCTTTAACGCACAGTTTGTGGTTAGGCAGACGGCCCGAGACGCTCTTGATCAGCGTTACTTTTACGGTTGCCATGATCAGAAGATCTCCTCGACGCTCTTGCCGCGCTTGGCAGCAATGGATTCAGGAGATTGCATGGCTTTCAGACCCTTGAAGGTGGCGTAAACCACGTTCACTGGGTTGGTCGAACCGTAGCACTTGGCCAGAACGTTCTGAACACCAGCAACTTCCAGGACAGCACGCATTGCGCCACCGGCGATGATACCGGTACCTTCCGAGGCAGGCTGCATGTAAACCTTCGAGGCGCCGTGGGCAGCCTTGGTGGCGTACTGCAGGGTGGTGCCCTTCAGGTCAACCTGGATCATGTTGCGGCGAGCAGCTTCCATGGCTTTCTGGATCGCGGCTGGTACTTCGCGCGATTTGCCACGGCCGAAGCCAACACGACCTTTACCATCACCTACCACGGTCAGCGCGGTGAAGGTGAAGATACGGCCGCCTTTTACGGTTTTGGCAACGCGGTTAACTTGAACCAGCTTCTCGATGTAGCCTTCGTCGCGCTTTTGATCGTTATTTGCCATAACTTAGAACTCCAGCCCGCCTTCACGAGCAGCATCAGCCAGCGCTTTGACGCGGCCATGGTACTTGAAGCCGGAACGGTCAAAGGCAACTTGAGATACACCGGCGGCTTTCGCACGCTCAGCTACCAGCTTGCCAACCTTAGTGGCCGCGTCGATGTTGCCAGTGGCGCCATCACGCAGTTCTTTGTCCAAGGTCGAGGCGCTTGCCAGAACCTTGCTGCCGTCGGCCGAAATGACCTGGGCGTAGATGTGCTGCGAGGAGCGGAACACGCACAGGCGCACGACTTCGAGTTCGTGCATCTTGAGACGTGCTTTGCGAGCGCGACGCAGTCGGATAACTTTTTTGTCGGTCATTTGCTAGGCCCTACTTCTTCTTGGCTTCTTTACGACGGACTACTTCGTCCGCGTAACGCACACCCTTGCCTTTGTAAGGCTCTGGCGGACGGAAGTCGCGGATTTCAGCGGCCACCTGACCCACCAGCTGCTTGTCGATACCCTTGATCAGGATGTCGGTCTGGCTTGGGGTTTCAGCGGTGATACCGGCTGGCAGTTCGTAGTCCACTGGGTGCGAGAAGCCCAGAGCCAGGTTCAGGACGGTGCCTTTAGCCTGTGCCTTGTAACCAACACCGACCAGCTGGAGCTTACGCTCGAAGCCTTGGCTTACGCCTTGGACCATGTTGTTCACCAGAGCGCGGGTGGTACCGGCCATGGCGCGAGCTTGCTGGTCACCGTTGCGAGCGACGAAACGCAGCTCGCCAGACTCTTCGGTAACTTCAACAGACGAGTGAACGTTCAGTTCGAGAGTGCCTTTGGCACCCTTCACCGAAAGCTGCTGGCCGGCGAATTTGACTTCGACGCCTGCTGGCAGCTTAACGGGGTTCTTAGCGACGCGAGACATGCCTATCTCCCCTTAGAACACTGTGCACAGAACTTCGCCGCCGACACCGGCAGCGCGCGCAGCGCGATCAGTCATCACACCTTTGTTGGTGGAGACGATAGACACGCCCAGGCCGCCACGTACTTTCGGCAGTTCTGCGACGGACTTGTACTGGCGCAGGCCAGGACGGCTGGAACGCTTCAGTTCCTCGATGACCGGACGGCCTTCGAAGTACTTCAGCTCGATCGACAGGGAAGGCTTGGCCTCACCAGTAACCTGGTAGCCAGCGATGTAACCTTCGTCTTTCAGAACTTTGGCAACCGCGACCTTCAGGGTGGAGGAAGGCATGCTTACGACGGACTTTTCAGCCATCTGGGCATTACGGATGCGAGTTAGCATGTCCGCTAACGGGTCCTGCATACTCATGGGCTAGATGCTCCTGATACAAGAATTATTAGCCTTGCGGCTATCACAACCACCCAAGCAGGCAGGGTAAAAAACCCAGGCTCAGGTGAGCCGGTCATTCTAGACACAAGGCAGAAACGAAACAAGCCCCATATAGGGGCTTGTTTGTTGGCAAGGTCACCGGCGGTCGGAAGATTGCTCCCCTTGCGCCGGGATCCAGCCTGCAGCGATTACCAGGAGGCCTTGACCAGACCTGGTACGTCACCGCGCATTGCAGCTTGACGCAGCATGTTACGGCCCAGGCCGAACTTACGGTATACACCGTGAGGACGACCGGTCAGGCGGCAACGGTTGCGCAGGCGCGAGGCGCTAGCATCACGTGGCTGCTTCTGCAGAGCGACAACGGCAGCGAAACGCTCTTCTGGAGAGGCGTTAACGTTGACGATGGTCGCTTTCAGCTCAGCACGCTTCTTAGCGAACTTGGCTACCGTGAGCTGACGCTTCAGCTCGCGGTTTTTCATGCTCTTCTTGGCCATTTTCCTACTCCAATCAGTTGCGGAACGGGAACTTGAAAGCACGCAGCAGAGCGCGGCCTTCGTCGTCCGAACGAGCAGTGGTGGTCAGGGTGATGTCCAAACCGCGCAGAGCATCGATCTTGTCGTAGTCGATTTCCGGGAAGATGATCTGCTCTTTCACGCCCATGCTGTAGTTGCCACGGCCATCGAAGGACTTGGCATTCAGGCCGCGGAAGTCGCGAACCCGAGGCAGGGAGATCGCCAGCAGGCGGTCCAGGAATTCGTACATCTTGTCGCTACGCAGGGTCACCTTGACGCCGATCGGCCAGCCTTCGCGGACTTTGAAGCCAGCGATGGATTTGCGAGCGAAAGTCACAACCGGCTTTTGACCGGTGATCTTTTCCAGGTCGGCAACAGCGTGCTCGATGACTTTCTTGTCACCGATCGCTTCGCCCAGACCCATGTTCAGGGTGATTTTGGTAACGCGCGGAACTTCCATCACGTTCGACAGCTTAAGTTCTTCCTTAAGCTTAGGAGCGATTTCGTTCCGGTAAATCTCTTTCAGTCGTGCCATGGTCTTCTACCTAGCAGTGTTCAAGCATCAACCGCTTTTTGGGTCGACTTGAAGACACGAATTTTTTTACCGTCTTCTACTTTGAAACCAACGCGGTCAGCCTTGTTGGTTTCGCCGTTGAAGATGGCAACGTTGGAAGCGTGCAGAGGCGCTTCTTTCTCGACGATACCGCCCTGTACGCCCGCCATCGGGTTAGGCTTGGTATGACGCTTGACCAGGTTCACACCACCAACGACCAGACGGTCGTCAGCCAGAACCTTCAGCACCTTACCGCGCTTACCTTTGTCTTTGCCGGCGATCACGATGATCTCGTCGTCACGACGAATCTTTTGCATGTCGGATCTCCTTACAGCACTTCAGGGGCGAGCGAGACGATCTTCATGAACTTCTCAGTACGAAGTTCACGGGTCACTGGCCCGAAGATGCGAGTGCCGATCGGCTCTTGCTTGTTGTTCAGCAGAACAGCAGCGTTGCCGTCGAAACGAATGATGGAACCGTCAGCGCGACGAACACCGTGACGGGTGCGCACGACAACAGCAGTCATCACTTGGCCTTTTTTGACCTTACCGCGCGGAATTGCTTCCTTGACGGTAACCTTGATGATGTCACCGATGCCGGCGTAACGGCGGTGCGAACCACCGAGCACCTTGATGCACATGACGCGACGAGCGCCGCTGTTATCGGCCACATCGAGCATGGATTGAGTCTGAATCATAAAATTTCTCCGACCCCTAGCCCTTAGACTTCAACAGCGCGTTCGAGGACTTCAACCAGTGCCCAGGACTTGGTCTTGGCCAGCGGACGGGTTTCACGGATGGAAACCTTGTCGCCGATCTTGCACTGGTTGGCTTCGTCGTGCGCGTGCAGCTTAGTCGAACGCTTAACGTATTTACCGTAGATCGGGTGCTTTACGCGACGCTCGATCAGAACGGTGATGGTCTTGTCCATTTTGTCGCTGACGACACGGCCAGTCAGCGTACGGACGGTTTTTTCAGCTTCAGCCATGATCACTTACCTGCCTGCTGGTTGAGCACAGTTTTCACGCGAGCGATGTCACGCTTAACTTGCGAGAGCAGGTGCGACTGCCCCAACTGGCCAGTTGCTTTCTGCATACGCAGATTGAACTGGTCGCGCAGCAAGCCGAGCAGTTGCTCGTTCAGTTGCTGTGCCGATTTTTCACGAAGTTCATTCGCTTTCATCACATCACCGTCCGCTTAACAAAGGAGGTGGCGAGAGGCAGCTTTGCAGCAGCCAGGGCGAATGCTTCGCGCGCCAGCTCTTCAGAAACACCCTCGATCTCGTACAGGACTTTACCTGGCTGGATCTGGGCAACCCAGTACTCCACGGAACCCTTACCTTTACCCATACGAACCTCGAGAGGTTTCTTGGAGATCGGCTTGTCCGGGAACACACGGATCCAGATCTTGCCGCCACGTTTAACGTGACGGGTCAGCGCACGACGTGCGGACTCGATCTGGCGAGCGGTGAGGCGACCGCGAGCAACAGCTTTCAGGGCGAACTCGCCGAAGCTGACTTTGCTACCGCGCAGTGCCAGACCACGGTTGTGGCCAGTCATCTGCTTGCGGAATTTTGTACGCTTTGGTTGCAACATTTGGCGTACCCCTTACTTAGCAGCTTTTTTACGAGGCGCTGGTGCTTGTGGTTTCAGTTCTTCTTGGCGACCACCAATAACTTCGCCTTTGAAGATCCAAACCTTCACACCGATCACACCGTAAGTGGTGTGAGCTTCGTAGGTGTTGTAGTCGATATCGGCACGCAGGGTGTGCAGCGGCACACGACCTTCGCGATACCACTCGGTACGAGCAATCTCAGCACCGCCGAGACGACCGCTCACCTGGATCTTGATGCCCTTGGCACCAATACGCATGGCGTTCTGTACGGCGCGCTTCATGGCGCGACGGAACATTACGCGGCGTTCCAGCTGCTGAGCTACGCTCTGCGCAACCAGCATAGCGTCGAGTTCCGGCTTGCGGATCTCTTCGATGTTGATGTGCACAGGCACACCCATCTGCTTGGTCAGGTCCTGACGCAGCTTCTCGACATCTTCACCTTTCTTCCCGATAACGATACCTGGACGAGCGGTGTGGATGGTGATGCGTGCAGTTTGAGCCGGACGATGAATATCGATACGGCTTACGGACGCGCTTTTTAGTTTGTCTTGGAGGTACTCACGCGTTTTCAGATCCTTCAACAGGTAATCTGCGTAAGTAGCACCGTCTGCGTACCAGACGGAGGTGTGCTCCTTGACGATTCCCAGGCGAATGCCAGTGGGATGTACTTTCTGACCCATCTGATCGACTCCGTTACTTGTCCGCAACCTTGACAGTGATATGGCAAGACCGCTTGACGATGCGATCAGCACGGCCTTTGGCACGTGGCATGATGCGCTTCAGCGAACGCCCTTCGTTGACGAAGACGGTGGAGACCTTCAGGTCATCAACGTCTGCGCCTTCGTTGTGTTCGGCGTTGGCTACGGCCGACTCGAGGACTTTCTTCATGATTTCAGCGGCTTTTTTGCTGCTGAAGGCCAACAGGTTGAGCGCTTCGCCCACCTTCTTCCCGCGGATCTGGTCGGCGACCAAGCGGGCTTTCTGGGCGGAGATGCGAGCGCCCGACAACTTAGCGGCTACTTCCATTTCCTTACCCCTTAACGCTTGGCTTTCTTGTCAGCCACGTGCCCGCGGTAGGTGCGGGTACCGGCGAACTCGCCCAGTTTGTGGCCGACCATGTCTTCGTTCACGAGAACTGGGACATGTTGACGACCGTTGTGTACCGCGATGGTCAGACCGACCATTTGTGGCAGGATCATCGAACGGCGCGACCAGGTTTTAACTGGCTTGCGATCGTTCTTCTCCACCGCCACTTCGACCTTCTTCAGCAGGTGAAGATCGATAAAAGGACCTTTTTTCAGAGAACGTGGCACTGTCGTATCCCTCTAGTTACTTGCGACGACGGACGATCATGTTGTCGGTACGCTTATTACCACGGGTTTTAGCACCCTTGGTTGGGAAGCCCCATGGCGATACCGGATGACGACCACCGGAGGTACGACCTTCACCACCACCGTGTGGGTGGTCAACCGGGTTCATGGCAACACCACGAACGGTTGGGCGAACGCCGCGCCAGCGTTTGGCACCAGCTTTACCCAGCGAACGCAGGCTGTGCTCGGAGTTCGAGACTTCGCCCAGGGTCGCACGGCACTCAGCCAGGACTTTACGCATTTCACCAGAGCGCAGACGCAGGGTCACGTAGACACCTTCGCGAGCGATCAGCTGAGCCGAAGCACCAGCGGAACGAGCGATCTGAGCACCTTTACCCGGCTTCAGTTCGATGCCGTGAATGGTGGAACCCACTGGAATGTTGCGCAGCTGCAGGGAGTTACCGGCCTTGATTGGGGCCAGGGCACCTGCGATCAGCTGGTCGCCAGCGCTCACGCCTTTAGGGGCGATGATGTAGCGACGCTCACCGTCTGCGTAGCACAGCAGGGCGATGTGAGCAGTACGGTTTGGATCGTATTCGATACGCTCGACAGTGGCTGGGATGCCATCTTTGTCGTTGCGACGGAAGTCGACCAGACGGTAATGCTGCTTATGACCACCACCAACGTGACGAGTGGTAATGCGGCCATTGTTGTTACGACCACCAGACTTCGATTTCTTCTCGATCAGCGGTGCGTGAGGAGCGCCTTTGTGCAGCTCCTTGTTGACCACCTTGACCACGAAACGGCGGCCAGGGGAAGTCGGTTTGCATTTAACGATTGCCATGATGCACCCCTTCCTTACTCAGCACTGCTGCTGAAATCGAGATCTTGGCCTGGCTGAAGGGAGACGATCGCCTTCTTCCAGTCATTACGCTTGCCCAGACCACGTGCGGTACGCTTGGTTTTACCCAGAACGTTAACAGTCGACACGTTTTCAACTTTTACGTTGAACAGGCCTTCGACAGCTTTCTTGATTTCCAGCTTGGTTGCATCAGTAGCAACCTTGAATACGAACTGGCCTTTTTTCTCAGCCAGAACGGTAGCCTTCTCGGAAACGTGCGGGCCAAGGAGGACTTTGAATACGCGTTCCTGGTTCATCCCAGCAGCTCCTCGAATTTCTTCACGGCCGAGACAGTGATCAACACTTTCTCGTATGCGATCAGACTGACCGGGTCGGAACCTTGTACGTCACGTACGTCGACGTGCGGCAGGTTGCGAGCAGCCAGGTACAGGTTCTGATCAACAGCGTCGGAAACGATCAATACGTCGCTCAGACCCATGCCGTTCAGCTTGTTCAGCAGATCTTTGGTTTTCGGTGCTTCGACAGCGAAGTCCTGAACCACGACCAGACGGTCGCTACGCACCAGCTCAGCGAGGATGGAGCGCAGGGCTGCGCGGTACATCTTCTTGTTGAGCTTCTGCGAGTGATCTTGAGGGCGAGCTGCGAAGGTTACACCACCGCCACGCCAGATCGGACCACGAGTGGTACCAGCACGAGCACGGCCAGTACCCTTCTGACGCCATGGGCGCTTACCGCCACCAGCCACGTCGGAACGGGTCTTTTGCTGCTTGGTGCCCTGACGGCCGCCAGCCATGTAGGCCACGACTGCTTGGTGAACCAGCGTCTCGTTGAATTCGCCACCGAAAGTCAGTTCGGAAACTTCGATCGCCTGAGCGTCATTTACATTGAGTTGCATGTCAGTTTCCCCTTAACCGCGAGCCTTGACAGCTGGACGTACAACCACGTCGCCGCCAGTAGCGCCAGGAACGGCACCCTTAACCAGCAGCAGGTTGCGTTCAGCGTCTACGCGAACTACTTCCAGGGACTGAACAGTCACGCGCTCGGCGCCCATGTGACCGGACATTTTCTTGCCCTTGAACACACGACCAGGAGTCTGGCACTGGCCGATGGAACCAGGAACACGGTGCGACACGGAGTTACCGTGGGTGTTGTCCTGACCACGGAAGTTCCAGCGCTTGATGGTACCGGCGAAGCCTTTACCTTTGGACTGACCAGTAACGTCTACCAGCTGGCCTGCAGTGAAGAGTTCAGCTTTGATCAGATCGCCAGCCTGGAAATCGCCTTCTTCAAGACGGAACTCCCAGACACCGCGACCAGCGGCAACGTTAGCCTTGGCGAAGTGACCTGCCTGAGCGGCAGTCACACGCGAAGCACGACGCTCGCCGACAGTGACTTGCACTGCACGGTAGCCATCGGTTTCTTCAGTTTTGAACTGGGTGACACGATTCGGCTCGATCTCAATGACCGTGACCGGAATGGAGACACCTTCTTCGGTGAAAATGCGGGTCATACCGCACTTGCGACCGATTACACCAATAGTCATGTTGTAAACCTCATGAGTGTACGGGGCTTTCACCCGCTATGGCCGCCCATTTCAGAGCGTTACACGACTAGACCGAAGTCTTAGCCGAGGCTGATCTGTACTTCCACACCTGCCGCCAGATCAAGCTTCATCAGCGCGTCAACGGTTTTATCCGTTGGCTGGACGATGTCCAGAACACGCTTATGAGTGCGAATCTCGTACTGGTCACGCGCGTCTTTGTTGACGTGCGGGGAGACCAGAACGGTGAAACGCTCTTTGCGGGTAGGCAGTGGAATTGGACCACGCACTTGTGCACCAGTACGTTTCGCGGTTTCCACGATTTCCTGGGTGGATTGGTCGATCAGGCGATGGTCGAAAGCCTTCAACCTGATACGGATTTGCTGATTTTGCATTGGATTTCAGACTCCAGGCTGTTCCCAACGGACGCACTACGCCCGCTAAAAGGAGGCGTGATTCTATAGACGCCCCCATTTAGTGTCAACCCAATAAAAAAAACCCCCGCTGAGCGGGGGTTTTTTCAATCGGTCGAGTGATTACTCGATGATTTTGGCTACGACGCCGGCGCCGACGGTACGACCGCCTTCACGGATAGCGAAGCGCAGACCGTCTTCCATTGCGATGGTCTTGATCAGGGTAACAGTCATCTGAATGTTGTCACCTGGCATTACCATTTCAACGCCTTCCGGCAGCTCGCAGTTACCGGTCACGTCAGTGGTACGGAAGTAGAACTGAGGACGGTAGCCTTTGAAGAACGGAGTGTGACGACCGCCTTCTTCCTTCGACAGAACGTAAACTTCTGCGGTGAACTTGGTGTGCGGCTTGACCGAACCTGGCTTGACCAGAACCTGACCACGCTCAACGTCGTCACGCTTGGTGCCACGCAGCAGAACGCCGCAGTTCTCGCCAGCACGA
>NZ_BCBJ01000072.1:0-30681 GCF_001320605.1 Pseudomonas sp. NBRC 111133
ACGGTATTCACACGCCGCTGTATCGCTCGGAAGAGCTGGGGCGGGCCGAGGGGCGGAACGAACGCCTGATCCACCTTTGCAAGGCCGTTGGTGCTACCGAGTACCTCTCTGGTCCGGCTGCCAGCTGCTATCTCGATGAGTCGGCATTTGCCGCAGCCGGTCTTGATGTGTCCTTCATGAGCTATGCCGGTTACCCGGAGTACCCACAGTTGCACGGTGAATTTCAGCATGCAGTGAGCGTGATCGACCTGCTGTTCAACACCGGTGGCGAGGCCTCGAAATTTCTGCGGCGGCACGCGACTAATGCCCCTTGATTGAAGACTGTTCCTTGCTGATCCAGACCTGGAGTACTCAGATGCTTAACCCCGCGCAGGCGGACATCCGGCAACATGAGCATGCGCTGGCACGTTTGCGGCTTATGTTCGCCAAGCCGGAGCACCCCTACTACATCTATGCCCCAGGGTACCGGGAGACGTCTTCAGGTATCGTCGCGATGCACTTGCTTTGCCATGTGCTCAACCTCAGTGGCAGGGAGGCCTATATCGTTGGCGCTGACAAGCGCAATTCGGACCTCAAGACCCCCTTGTACGATGATTCTGTCCGCGAGCGCCACCGCTCGGAGGGCAAGGTACCTATAGCGGTCTATCCGGAGATTATCAGCGGAAACCCGCTCAACCTGGCAGTCGTGTCACGTTATCTGCTTAATTATGAAGGGTACCTTTCCGGCAAGGGCATGGAAGCGAGGCCCACCGATCTGCTGTTCTATTACGCTGCCTTGTTGGCCAAAGATGCCGCTCCACACGAAGTCGATGTGTTGTGTGTACCTGCCATCGATATCGAACTGTTCCAGGCGGGCGTGCCTGCCAGTGAGCGCAGCGGTTGTTTTATTTACCAGAACAGGTTCCCGCTCGATCGCATCGATTATTCACTGCTGCCGAATGATGTCCGATTGCTGAGTATCGCGAATGCGCTGTCTCTGTCGGAATTGGCCGACGTGTTGCGGCACGCCGAAGTGCTTTACACCTATGAGTGGTCGATGACTTGCGTGCTGGCTGCGCTGTGCGGATGCCCTGTGCTCTTCATTCCGGGTTTTGGTGTCGATCAGGCGTTTCTGGATAATTGCTTCTTTGGCTGTGTGGGGTTTGCCATGCTGGACGGGCCGCAGCCATTGGCTCGGGCTCGGGAAACGCTTGATGGTGCCCTTGCGCGATACGTGGAGCGAACCCTGGGTTTCTGGCAGCAGTTGGATGTGTTTGTCGCCAAGACGCAGGCGGCGGCTTGCCGGGAAGCTGTCGGTAACCGGTTAGGGGTTCTGGACTGGTTGCGCGAGCGCTATCCAAGCCCTCGGCAGTTGAATGTGATTCAACAACGGCTGGACAGCGTGGTTTCGCCAACGATTGCCGTGCTGGTACTTGATCGTGGAGATCCACATGCCTTGGCACTTACTCTGGACAGTTTGAAGCGGCCCCTCTACGAGCGTCTTCAGGTTTTCGTACTGGGTGGAGATAAGGTGGAGTCCGCCACGGTCCGGTGGGTTGCCTGTGATCCGCTCCATCCGGTACTGGCCCTTAATGACTGTTTGGCCGCATGCCCTGCCGAATGGTTCCTGCTGGTCGAGGCGGGCGCGATGTTCGTGGCCAGCGGAGTGCTGATGTTGGCGAAGGCTATCGCTGATGCAGCGGCTGACTGCCTTGCGATTTATGCCGACGAAGCAGTGCGCGGACCTGATGGTGTAGTGGACCTCGCCCTACGACCTGATCTGAACCTGGATCTGCTGTTGGCCTCTCCTGCGAGTCAGTCCCGGCATTGGGTGTATCGGCGTGCGGCAATGCTGCCGCATGGCTTCGAGCGCAGCGCAGGTAGTGCTTTTGAACTTGACGCTCAACTCAGGTTGCTTTCGGCCCACGGGCTCGGCAGTGTCGGGCATGTGAGCGAAGTGCTGTTGATTGCCCAGGCCGGTAAGCAGACTCCATGTACAGATGAGCAGTCCGCCATCCAGCGCCACCTGCAGGCCAGAGGGTACCCCGACGCCCAGGTGTTCACGTCCGAGTATGGGCGACAGGGGTACCGAATTGAGTACGGACCTGTGCATCACGCCTCAGTGACCGTGCTGATCTATCTGGAGGGCACGTTGCCTCAGTTTCAACGTTGCCTGGAGCGACTTCTGACGCAGAACCTGCCTGCGGCGCTTCAGATCATTTTAATCGACCCTGGTCATGATGACCCGCTGCTACGCCAGTGGCTGGAAATCGTCGGGCAGATGAGCGTTGAGCGCTTGCAGGTATTTCACTTCATGCCCGGGCAGCCCAAGGCGGCGATGTGCAACGCCGCTGCGCAGGAGGCAAGCGGGGAGTACCTGGTGTGGCTGAGTGCGCAGAGTGCGGTGCTCGATGAGGGGTGGTTGCAGCCGCTGATTGATCAGGCTCAGCGCCGCGAAGTCGGCGCTGTGGCAGGCAAGTTGCTGGCAAGTGATGGCAGTGTTCGCCAGGCAGGCCTTGTGCTGGGGTTGGGAGCTAGCCTGGGCCCTGCATTCGAAGGGTTGCCAGCGCACAAAGCGGCTTGCGGGCGGCGTACGGAGCTGGATCAGAATCTGTGTGCACTGAGTGGAGATTTGCTGGTCTTGCGGCGCGAACTGTTCTTGGCTGCGGGCGGTTTTGATGCAGACGCGCTTATCGAGCCCTGGGCCGATGTAGATCTATGTTTGAGGTTGCATCAAGCCGGCTACCTGAATGTGTTTACTCCACATGCGCGGATGCTGGTCGACAGCAATGGCCGGCGACGCGCCACTGTCGAGCAGGAGGATGCGTGGTATGAGCGTTGGCTGCCCTTGCTTGCCCGCGACCCGGGTTATAACCGCAATTTCACTTTGCAGGCGGGCAGAAGCTTTACGCTGGAAAGTAATGCCCTGAGTTGGCGCCCGTTGCAAGGTTATGTGCCTACCGTACTGGCCTGTTTCGATCAGGACCACGCTCGGGCCCAGTCACGGCTCATTCAGCCCTTCCTCGCCATGCGTGAGCACGGCGTTCTGGACGGCGCGTTGACCACCCGTCTGCCATCTGTGGTCGAACTCGAGCGTTTCGAACCCGCCAGCGTGGTCCTGCAGCGACCACTGGACAACGCCAGCTTGCTGGCCATGCGTCGTCTTCGTGCGTTTTCGCAGGCTTTCAAAGTCTACGATGTGGACGGTTATCTGCCGCAAATGGGCTTGCAGGGAGATTTCACCGCTGAAGAAGTCCTGGCGCGAATGCAGCAGGGCGTGATGCAGGCTGATCGGGTGCTGGTGGCTACGCCGGCCCTGGCTGAACTACTTGAAGGCAGGCACGAAGATGTTCGTGTGCTGGAAGCGTCTCTGCCCTTATCCTGGAAAACCCTTCGGAGCAAGCGCCAGACGGGCGTGAAACCACGGTTGGGCTGGCTGGGGGGGGGAGATGCCAGCATGCTGGGTGCGGTAGTGGCTGAGCTGGCTGATGAGGTGGAATGGGTGGTAATGGGGGACTGCCCCGCAGAGCTACGCCCTTACCTGGCCGATTGGCACTCCGCGGTAAAGCCAGGTCTTTTCCCTGAAACCCTTGCCGCGCTCAATCTCGATCTGGCGTTGGTGCCTATGGCGGAAACCCTGGCCAGTGCCTGCTCGGGTGATATGCGTGTTCTTCAGCATGGCGCCTGCGGTCACCCGGTGATTTGCAGCCGTGTACGGGGCTTTGTCGGGGGAGAGACGCTACCGCTTACACGTGTGGCCAATGAACCCGAGGAATGGCTGCGTGCGGTTCGTTTGCACCTGAGCGATCCGGCGGCATCGGCGTCGTTGGGTGACACACTGCAGGCCACGGTACGAACGCAGTGGCTACTCGAAGGCGCGCGGTTGGATGCATGGCGCCAAGCCTGGTTGGCAGAATGATGAGCAAGGGAGGCGCTGTGCAGGGTCATGTGAACAAGCGGCTAGTTTTCTTGTGCTCGGGCGGCGGCGGCAACCTGTCATTTCTGCACCATGCGATTCGCGAAGGTGCTTGGCACGGTGGGGAAATCGTTGGGGTGCTGACAGACAGGCACTGCATGGCCAATGAATTTTCCGAGCGGGTGGGTTTGTATAACCGGGTGGTTAGCCTGGGGGGGGCTACGCAGCACGAACTGACCGCACAGTTGGAGCAGTTGCGCCCCGACTTGATAATTACCACGGTCCACAAAATTCTGTGCCCGGCTGTAGTTGCCCAATACCGTGATCGCCTGGTGAACCTGCATTATTCGTTGCTGCCTGCGTTTGCTGGTTTGATCGGCAGTGCTCCCGTGTTGGCGGCACTGCATCAGCAACTGTTGTTCAGTGGCGTTACGGTCCATCTCGTCGATGAACGGGTCGATGCAGGGCGGCCCTTGGTACAGGTTGCCATTGCGCTGGTTGCAGGCGACTCACTCGACAATCTCATGCCGGTCGTTTTCCGTTGCGGCTGTATCGCTCTGGCACGGGCGTTGACGCAGCTTTCAGGCGGTGGTGCCCACTTGAGTTCGGCTGCTGGCCTGGAGGTGTCGGGCAGGGCTTGCCTGTTCAATGGCGGGGTGACGGCTGCTGAAAACCTGCTTGGCGATGAACGTTTCTGGGGTAGGGTGCAGTTAGCGGTAAAGCAATGATGAGAGGCCGGAACAGGCTGCGAGATCGTTGCGCGACCCACGCAGGCAGCCTTTCAGGTGGCATGCCATTTATGGAATGAATTCAGATGAGCGCAGACAAGATTTTCTTCAACCGTCCGCATATGACCGGCAAGGAGCTGTATTACATTGCTGAGGCCAAGTTCGGCAACATGCTCGCTGGCGATGGGCAATTTACCAAGCGTTGCCACCAGTGGCTGGAAGCGCACACGGGGTGTAGCAAGGCATTGCTGACCCACTCTTGCACCGCTGCATTGGAAATGACGGCACTGATGCTGGATATCCAGCCGGGTGATGAAGTCATCATGCCATCCTACACCTTCGTCTCTACGGCGAATGCGTTCGTGCTGCGTGGGGCGGTACCGGTGTTCGTCGACATCCGGGCCGACACGTTGAACCTTGACGAGCGGCTGATCGAAGCGGCGATCACGCCACGTACCAAGGCAATAGTACCTGTGCACTACGCCGGGGTGGCTTGTGAAATGGACAGCATCATGGCCATTGCCCGTAAACATGGCCTGCATGTGGTCGAGGACGCGGCCCAAGGGGTGATGTCAACTTACAAGGGGAGGGCGCTTGGCAGTATCGGCAACCTCGGTGCATACAGTTTCCACGAAACCAAGAATGTGATATCCGGCGAAGGCGGTGCCTTGCTGGTCAATACGCCGGAGCAGGTGCTGCGGGCTGAAGTGATCCGTGAAAAGGGCACGGACCGCAGCCGTTTCTTCCGTGGCGAAGTGGACAAGTACACCTGGCAGGAGGTGGGTTCGTCATTCCTGCCGGGCGAGCTGATCGCGGCGTTTCTCTGTGCTCAACTGGAAGAGGCGCAGGTTATTACCGACGACCGCCTGGCAACCTGGCGCGCCTACCATTCCGCCTTGGCCGGGCTGGAGCAACAAGGGTTGCTGCGCCGCCCCATCGTGCCTGAGCACTGTCAGCACAATGCCCACATGTATTACGTGCTGCTGGCCCCGGGCATCGACCGGCAGGCCGTGCTCAGCAAGCTCAAGCGGTATGATATCTACGCAGTGTTTCACTATGTTCCGCTGCATTCGTCGCCTGCCGGCCAGCGTTACGGCCGCACGCACGGTGCAATGGAAGTCACCGACTACAGTGCCGAGCGCCTGCTGCGGCTACCGTTATGGTGCGGCATGCCCGACGCCACTCGTCATCGTGTGGTGCAAACATTGGGCGAGGTACTGCTCGAGCGGTAAGGGGTATGAGCTGACGCTCGAAGCAGCGGAGGTCTATTCGACAAAAAGAGCGTGACTCAGGAGTCAGAACGCGCATCTTCACTGTATATTGTCGAAACCGGGAGCCGCTGCGCCGCACCTGGAAAACGCTCAGGGATCGGTGGCCACCGTATCGCCTGGCGTCTTGCTGTTGCGCAGGCAGTGGGAACTTCGCTGTTATTGAATTGGGAAGCCATATGATTGGCATTAAAAGCATCGCCAGCTACGTGCCTACCGAAGGGGTGGACAACTACGCCCAAGGCGCGAAATTCGGCAAAGATCAGGACTTCATCTTTGGCAAGATCGGTTCGACCTTTTTGCCACGCAAGGAAGACAACCAGGAAACTTCCGACCTTTGTGTGGAGGCCGCAAGGAAGCTGTTCGCTGCCAATCCAGCCCTGGACCCCGCAAGCATCGACGCTGTCATCGTGGTTACCCAGAACGGGGACGCTGAAGGCCTGCCGCATACTGCCGCTATCGTGCAGCACAAGTTGGGCCTGTCGACCGCTGTTGCGGCTTTTGATATTTCTCTGGGGTGCTCCGGGTATGTCTACGGCCTGTATGCCATGAAGGGCTTCATGGAGGCTGTGGGGCTGAAAAACGGCCTGCTGATTACCGCTGACCCCTATTCGAAGATTGTCGATCCCGATGATCGCAACACCACCATGCTGTTTGGTGATGCAGCAACCGCCACCTGGATGGGCGAGGGGGCCGCCTGGCAATTGGGTAAATCGCTGTTCGGCAGTGATGGTGCCGGTGCCGAGCACCTGCGTACCACTGATGGCAAATTCTTCATGAATGGGCGCCAGGTCTACAACTTTGCCTTGGTCAAGGTGCCGGCACACTTGCAGCAGTTGCTCGATGCCAGCGCGCTAAAGGCTGAGGATATCGACCTGTATTGCCTGCACCAGGGGAGTGCGGCGATCGTCGATGCTGTATCGGCGCGTTTCGATGAAGGTGAGCACAAGCAGAGGTTTGTCAAAGACATGGTCGAGACCGGTAACACCGTGTCGTCGAGCATTCCGCTGCTGCTGGAAAAACATGTGCTTGGTTCTCAGTGCAAGCGTGTCGCACTCAGTGGCTTCGGTGTTGGCTTGTCCTGGGGCTCGGCCATTATCGAACGGCTCGACTGACCGTTTGTCGCCGTGCAAAACGCCGTCACTGCCTGACGGCGTTTTACTTTCTATGCTGCATTAATCTTACGCCTGTAAATTGGCGCCAAATCCTTGTTTTCATTGGGCTGGCATGATGCCAGTAAATTTTTTTGAAAATCCGCTAAAGCAAGACGCCCTGACGACGATAACTATTACGAAGGTTCTCTGTGCCACCTCCGGCGAATTGCCAAGGCCGGAAGCCGTAGTACCCAATCCAACGAGGAATTCGTCATGGCTTTGACTGTAAACACCAACACCACCTCCCTGGGCGTTCAGAAAAACCTGAACCGGGCTTCCGATGCGCTGGCCACTTCGATGACTCGCCTGTCCTCCGGTCTGAAAATCAACAGCGCCAAAGACGACGCTGCCGGCCTGCAGATCGCTACCCGAATGACTTCGCAGATCCGTGGTCAGACCATGGCGATCAAGAATGCTAACGACGGTATCTCCATCGCCCAAACTGCTGAAGGTGCGATGCAAGAGCAAACCAACATGCTGCAGCGTATGCGAGAGCTGGCTATCCAGGCTCGAAATGACTCCAACAGCTTTAAGGATCGTGATGCGCTGAACGGCGAGTTCAAGTCGATGCTCGACGAAATTAACCGTGTAGCAGGAAGCACCGAGCTTAACGGTAAGAAGCTCTTGAATGGTGATGCTAAGACCATGACCTTCCAGGTCGGGTCGAACGGTGGCTCTGGTAACCAGATCGACATTACATTGAGCGCGGCTGTAGATACGTCGTCTTCCGGTGTTCTGTCTGCACTGGGTTCCAACTCCAGCATTGCCATGACTGGCTCTGCCATGGCTGCAAGCGACTACGATGCTTTGTTCCAGAACGTAATTACTGGCATTGACGATGCTTTGCAGAACATCAACACCACCCGTGCTGACCTGGGTGCTGCCCAAAACCGTCTGACCAGCACCATCAACAACCTACAGAACATCAACGAAAACGCCGAAGCTGCCCGTGGCCGCGTGCAGGACACCGACTTCGCCGCTGAAACTGCCCAGCTGACCAAGCAGCAGACCCTGCAGCAAGCTTCGACTTCGGTTCTGGCTCAGGCCAACCAGCTGCCATCGGCAGTTCTGAAGCTGCTGGGCTAATCTGTCTGACAGTTTTCGGCGGGGGAGTGCATGTGTTGCGCTTCCCCGCTTTTTCGTTGAGAGGTGGCAGAGATGGACATGAGCCTCAAATTGAGCCTGTCTTATCAGGCGGCGCGTTCACAAGAACAGGTTGCTGAAAAGTCGGTTAGTCGGACGGCAAAGGTTTCTGCCGAAACTTCGCAAAGCGACCCGGCCAAAGTGCAGGGCGTGGACGATGTACAGAATGCCGTTGCCGAAATCGAAAAATTTTTAAGTGAAAGTCGCCGTAATCTGCAGTTCTCCACCGACGAGGAGTCCGGCAAGATTGTGGTAAGGGTCATCGCCAGCGACAGTGGTGAGTTGATTCGCCAGATCCCCTCTGAGGAGGCTTTGCGGATTGCTCATAGCCTGAGCGATGTCAATAGTATTCTGTTCGACGCCAAGGCCTGATTGACGGCGGACACCAATGTGGTAAGTGGCGTGAGCCTTGCAGGAGCAGGGCGCGCAATGATGAGAGGAAAACAGCATGGCAAGCCCGATTCTTCCCTCTACTGGCCTGGGGTCTGGTCTTAATATCTCCGAGATCGTCAAGGCACTGGTTCAGTCCGACACTGCTGCCAAGCAAGCGCAGATCACGCGGCAGACCAGCAATAATAGTGCGATGGTTTCGGGTATTGGTGCGCTGCGCAGTGCTCTGACAGCGTTCCAAAGTGCTATGAAGAAGCTCAATGACACCTCTGCACCGTCCTTCAATGCTTATGCGGCGACGTCCTCCAATGACAAAGCTGTAAAGGTGACCTCAAGCAATTCGGCAGTGGCCGGTAGCTATGATATCGAGGTCTCCAAGTTGGCGACTGGCTCGAAGGTGGCTAGTCAGCAGTTTGCTGAGGGCGCTAGCAAAGCGATTAGTGAAGGTGTCTTGACCATCGCAGTAGGTGATCCTGATGACGGTGGCAAGAGCTACACTCTCGATATCGGGGCAGGTGCTACGCTGCAGAGCGTGCGTGACCAGATCAACAAAGAGCTGGGTGCCAGTGGCCTCAGTGCCAACATCGTCAACTCTGAGGGCGGCGCGCGCCTGGTATTGTCGTCCTCTGTCACGGGTGCAGGGTCAGACTTGGTGCTGTCCGGCGTTCCTGAGCTAGACATCGATGGCGGCAAGTCAATGGCAGAAAACGCCAACGGCGCCGGTTATATGTCTGGGCTGGCCCAAGATGCGGAACTGACCATCGATGGCTTGAAGGTTACCAGTGCTTCCAACAAGCTCGAGGACGCGATCAGCGGCATGAGCCTGGAGTTGCTGAGCGAAAGCTCCACTGCCAAGGTTACTGTGGCGCCTAACAATGATGGTCTGAAAACCTCGGTTCAGGCATTTGTGGACGCCTACAACACGCTCCAGAAAACCGTCACTTCGCTGACCTCGACCAGTCGTGATGATGATGACAATCTGGTCTTGGGGCCTCTGACCAACGATCCGACTACCCGCTCGCTGTTGGGCGATCTTCGCAAGGTGCTCGCCGAAGTTGGTTCGGGCGATCAGCTCACGACGCTGGGGCAGCTTGGCATCAACACTCAGAAAGACGGCACCCTGGAGTTCAGCAGCACTAAGTTCACTGCAGCGCTGGATGACAAGAAGCTGGGTACAGAAGTGCAGGAATTGTTCACGGGTACCAACGGTATTTTCGAGCGAATGAACAAGGCCATTGATCCCTATAACGGGACAGATGGCAGCCTGGCTAGTCGAAACAACAACCTCAGTGATGTGGCCAAGAATCTTACGGCTCAACAAGCAGCTCTGGATCGCCGCACCGAGTCTCTGACCGAATCGCTGACCAAGAAGTACGTGGCCCTCGATACCGCCCTGGGCAAGATGAAAGCCCAGGCCGACCAGATCACCTCGATCTTCGAGGCGATCAATGCCCAAGCCAAGAAATCCTGATTAGCTGAACCTGCCAAAAGCCCGGCGGCGTCCACGAGACGCCCCGGGCTTTTGGCTTTTCCCCTAAAGTTCTTTGACGTACAGGCGATACAGCAGGTACAAGCAAATTTTTACCGCAGCAACGAGGCAGATCCATGAACCCGATGTTGGCCCTTCGGCAGTACCAGAAAGTCAACGGCGCAGCGCAGACGTCCGAAGCCAGCCCGCACCGCCTGGTGCAGATGCTCATGCAGGGCGGCCTTGATCGCATGGCGCAGGCCAAGGGCGCCATTGCTCGCAACGACATAGCGCAAAGGGGCATCCTCATCGGCAAGGCCATCGACATCATCGGCGGCCTGCGTGAAGGCCTGGACCTGGAAAACCATGCCGACAGCCTGGCTGAGCTGGATAGCTTGTACATGTACATGAGTCGCCGCCTTATCGAAGCCAACGTCAACGCGGACCCGGCCATCATCGACGAGGTTGCGCGCCTGCTGATCACTGTGAAGGAAGGTTGGGACGCAATCGGCGATCAGTCGTCGGCTTCCTGATAAAGGAGCATGACATGAGCGAAGTAATCGCCCGCATCGAACAAACCCGGGACATGCTGCTGGCGGCGCTGGCCGAACGCAACTGGGAAGCGGTGGGGGAGCTGGACCTGGAATGCCGCTTGCGCATTGGTGACATGGTGTCTGAAGCCAAAGGCAATGAGGCGGATGTCAGTGCCAGCCTCGAGCAATTGTTGGCCGTTTACCGCCAGCTAATCGAGGTTGCAAGTGGCGAGCGTCAATCCTTGGTCGACGAAATGACGAAAATCCGTCAGGCGAAGAACGCGGCAAAGGTATACCATTTGTTCACCTGACCACCGATGTTGCAAAAAGCCGTGCGCCATTAATTTGACTGACCGGTGTTTTTTGACTTTACTAGTGGCTGTTTTCGAATTTCAGACGTCCGAACACTGACCATTCAGTCGGAATGATGTCGAGCACGCCCGCAGGGCGCCGATATGACTAGGGAAGTTGCTATTGCATGTGGCGTGAAACCAAGATTCTGCTGATCGACGACGACAGCGCACGCCGCCGCGACCTGGCGGTGGTGCTCAATTTTCTCGGCGAAGAAAACCTCGCTTGCTCAAGCCAGGACTGGCAGCAAGTCGTCGAGCCGTTGTCTTCCAGTCGCGAAGTGTTGTGTGTGCTTGTCGGCACCGTGAACGCGTCGGGCAATCTCCTTGGGCTACTTAAGACAGTGGCTGCCTGGGATGAGTTCCTTCCGGTTCTGCTTTTAGGTGAAATTTCTTCGGCCGAGCTGCCGGAAGACCTTCGCCGCCGTGTGCTTTCCAACCTGGAAATGCCGCCAAGCTACAGCCAGCTGCTGGATTCACTGCACCGTGCCCAGGTCTACCGCGAAATGTACGACCAGGCGCGCGAGCGTGGCCGCCAGCGCGAGCCCAATCTGTTCCGCAGTCTGGTCGGCACCAGCCGTGCCATCCAGCATGTGCGGCAGATGATGCAGCAAGTAGCCGACACCGATGCCAGCGTGTTGATCCTGGGCGAGTCGGGCACGGGCAAGGAAGTGGTGGCGCGTAACCTGCACTACCACTCCAAGCGCCGCGAAGCGCCGTTCGTGCCGGTCAACTGTGGCGCGATCCCGGCCGAGTTGCTGGAAAGCGAGCTGTTCGGCCACGAGAAGGGTGCCTTTACCGGTGCGATCACCAGCCGTGCCGGGCGTTTCGAGTTGGCCAACGGCGGTACCCTGTTCCTTGACGAAATCGGCGACATGCCGTTGCCGATGCAGGTCAAGCTGCTGCGTGTGCTGCAGGAGCGTACGTTCGAGCGCGTGGGTAGCAACAAGACCCAGAGCATCGATGTGCGCATCATCGCCGCGACGCACAAGAACCTCGAGACCATGATCGAGGACGGCACCTTCCGTGAAGACCTGTATTACCGCCTGAACGTGTTCCCGATCGAGATGGCGCCGTTGCGTGAGCGGGTGGAAGACATCCCGCTGCTGATGAACGAGCTGATCTCGCGCATGGAGCACGAGAAGCGCGGTTCCATCCGCTTCAACTCTGCCTCGATCATGTCGCTGTGCCGCCACGGCTGGCCGGGTAACGTGCGTGAGCTGGCCAACCTGGTCGAGCGCATGGCGATCATGCACCCGTACGGGGTGATTGGCGTGTCCGAGTTGCCGAAGAAGTTCCGCTACGCCGATGATGAAGACGAGCAGATGGTCGACAGCCTGCGCAGCGACCTGGAAGAGCGCGTGGCGATCAATGGCCATACGCCGAACTTCAGCAACCATGCCATGCTGCCGCCAGAAGGGCTCGACCTGAAAGACTACCTCGGTAGCCTGGAGCAGGGCCTGATCCAGCAGGCGCTGGACGATGCCAACGGTATCGTTGCGCGCGCGGCTGAACGTTTGCGCATTCGCCGGACCACCCTGGTCGAGAAGATGCGCAAGTACGGCATGAGCCGCCAGGGCGGCGCTCGATTTCCGCCCTGTCACAAAACCCAAGTCATACCCAAAGCCCCCATCCCCGGCACGGCTATTGCTACACCGCTGGCACCATACCGTTTTTATGACGGTCAGCCACGCGAGAGAGCACGATGCCCCAGGCCGCCCACGTATCCCTAGCCCCCGACCTGCAGGGGCAAACCCCGGTGGAACAGGAAAGCCGTCAGGGTGTCGAGCAAGCCTTCGCCTTGTTCAATCAGGTGTCCAGCCAGTTGAGCCAGTCCTACAGCCTGCTCGAAGCCCGGGTCAGTGAGCTCAAGGGTGAGCTGGCCGTGGTCAGCGCCCAGCGCATCGCCGAACTCAGCGAAAAGGAACGCCTGGCCAATCGCCTGCAAAACCTGTTGGATCTGCTACCCGGCGGGGTGATCGTGATCGACGGCCAGGGCCTGGTGCGTGAAGCCAACCCGGCTGCCTGCGAGTTGCTCGGTGAGCCGCTGATTGGCCAGTTGTGGCGCCAGGTGATCGCTCGCAGCTTTGCCCCGCGCAAGGACGATGGCCACGAAGTCTCGTTGCGCGACGGCCGTCGCCTGTCGATCGCCACCCGTTCGCTGGACGCCGAGCCCGGCCAACTGGTGCTGCTCAATGACCTGACTGAAACCCGTCGCCTGCAAGACCAGCTGGCGCGCCACGAGCGGTTGTCGTCGCTGGGGCGTATGGTCGCTTCGCTGGCGCATCAAATCCGTACGCCGCTGTCGGCAGCCATGCTGTACGCCAGTCATCTGGCCGATAGCGAGCAACAGCTGAGCGCGGAAACCCGCCAGCGCTTTGCCGGCACCCTGAAGGAACGTCTGCACGAACTCGAGCACCAGGTGCGCGACATGCTGGTGTTCGCCCGTGGCGAGCTGCCGCTGGGTGATCGGGTTACTCCGAAAGCCTTGTTCCAGGCGCTGCAGCAGGCGGCCCAGGTGCATGTGCAGGGGCATGCCGTGCGCTGGCAGTGTGACAGCCACCTGGGTGAGCTGCTGTGCAACCGCGACACCCTGGTGGGGGCCATGCTCAACCTGGTCGAAAATGCCCTGCAGGCCAGCGACGGGCCGGCACGGCTGAAGGTGCACGTGTATCGCCGTGAACGCACCTTGCACCTGTGCGTCAGCGATGCTGGCTGCGGTATCGATGCCGATTTGCTCGGCCGCCTGGGTGAGCCGTTCCTGACCACCAAGGCCACCGGTACCGGTTTGGGCCTGGCCGTGGTCAAGGCCGTGGTGCGCGCACACCAGGGCAGGATCAGCCTGCGTTCGAAAGTGGGCCGTGGTACTTGCGTGCGGGTAGAGCTGCCCTTGATCGACGGGCAATTGGCGGAGGGGGTGTGATGGCAATCAAGGTGCTGCTGGTCGAGGACGACCGCGTATTGCGCCAGGCGCTGGGCGATACCCTGGAAATCGGCGGTTTCGCCTACCAGGCGGTGGGCAGTGCCGAAGAAGCGCTGGACGTCGTGCTGGATGACGCCTTCAGCCTGGTGGTCAGTGACGTGAACATGCCCGGCATGGACGGGCACCAGTTGCTCAGCCAGCTGCGCCGCCAGCAACCGCAGTTGCCGGTGTTGCTGATGACCGCGCACGCCGCCGTCGAGCGTGCGGTCGAGGCGATGCGCCAGGGCGCTGCCGACTACCTGGTCAAGCCGTTCGAGCCCAAGGCGCTGCTCAGCCTGGTCGAGCGGCATGCCGCCGGGCGCGTGACCGGCGAAGAAGGGCCGGTGGCCTGCGAGCCGGCCAGCCGCCAGTTGCTGGAGCTGGCCGCCCGGGTGGCGCGCAGCGACTCGACCGTGCTGATTTCCGGCGAGTCCGGTACTGGCAAGGAAGTGCTGGCGCGCTACATTCACCAGCAGTCGCCCCGTGCCGCGCAGCCCTTCGTCGCGATCAACTGTGCGGCGATCCCCGACAATATGCTTGAGGCTACTCTGTTCGGTCACGAGAAGGGCGCCTTCACCGGCGCTATCGCTGCCCAGGCCGGCAAGTTCGAACAGGCCGAAGGTGGCACGTTGCTGCTCGACGAGATCTCGGAGATGCCCATGGCCTTGCAGGCCAAGCTGCTGCGTGTGCTGCAGGAGCGCGAGGTGGAGCGGGTAGGCGGGCGCAAGCCGATCAGCCTCGACATACGTGTACTGGCCACCACCAACCGTGACCTGGCGGGCGAGGTGGCGGCCGGGCGCTTCCGCGAAGACCTGTACTATCGCCTGTCGGTGTTTCCGCTGGCCTGGCGCCCGCTGCGCGAGCGCCCAGGCGACATCCTGCAACTGGCCGAGCGCCTGTTGGCGCGGCATGTGGCCAAGATGAAGCATGCCCCGGTGCGCCTCTCGCCCGCGGCCCGGGCCTGCCTGCAGGCGCACGCCTGGCCAGGCAACGTGCGCGAACTGGACAACGCCCTGCAGCGGGCGCTGATCCTGCAGCAAGGTGGGGTGATTGAGGCGGCGGATTTTTGTCTGGAGGGCGCCATTCCATTGTCGGCCGGCACCGAGCCATCACCTGGGGTGGTTACTGAGGCCAGCGGACTGGGTGATGACATGCGCCGCCACGAGTACCAGATGATCATCGACACCCTGCGTGCCGAGCGCGGCCGCCGCAAGGAGGCAGCCGAGCGCCTCGGGATCAGCCCGCGCACCCTACGCTACAAGCTGGCGCAGATGCGTGACGCCGGGTTCGATGTAGAAGCCAGCCTGTTCGGCTGAAGAGCTTTGGGGCCGCAAAGCGGACCCCAATTGCTTGGCTCACATACATAGGCTGGCACCTTTGTTGCTTTACGTAGGCTATCCGCCGCATGAGTGTCAAAAAAATGCGGCTGCAGGGAGAGAGAAGGGTCATGAGCCAAGGTGTTGAATTCAATCGTCTGATGTTGGACATGCGGGCCATGCAGGCCGATGCCATGTCGTTGCCGAAGGTTACTGCTGCCCCAGAGCTGGCGCCGGGGCAAAGTACCTTTGCCGACATGCTCGGCCAGGCCATCGGCAAGGTGCATGAGACGCAGCAGGCCTCGACCCAGCTGGCCAATGCCTTCGAAATCGGCAAGAGCGGCGTCGACCTGACCGACGTGATGATCGCTTCGCAAAAGGCCAGCGTGTCGATGCAGGCCCTGACCCAGGTGCGCAACAAGGTAGTCCAGGCGTACCAGGACATCATGCAGATGCCGGTTTGAGGACGGATGTAAACCATGGCTGAAGCAGTCGTCGACAACCCCCCTGCCAAGACTGGCGCGCCAGCGGCCAAGCGGCCGCTGCCCGGTATGTCGTTCCTGGAAAACATCGCACAGATGCCCATGCTGCGGCAGATCGGCCTCATGGTCGGCCTGGCGGCCAGCGTGGCGATCGGCTTTGCTGTGGTGCTGTGGTCGCAACAACCCGATTATCGTCCGTTGTACGGCAGTCTGTCGGGCATGGACACCAAGCAGGTCATGGACACCCTGGCCGCTGCTGATATCCCTTATAACGTGGAACCCAACTCGGGTGCTCTGCTGGTCAAAGCCGACGATCTCTCCCGTGCGCGCCTGAAGCTGGCCGCCGCCGGGGTGGCGCCGAGCGACGGCAACGTGGGCTTCGAGCTGCTCGACAAGGAGCAGGGCCTGGGCACCAGCCAGTTCATGGAGGCCACCCGCTACCGCCGCAGCCTGGAAGGTGAGCTGGCGCGTACCGTTTCCAGCCTGAACAATGTCAAGGGTGCACGCGTGCACCTGGCCATCCCGAAAAGCTCGGTATTCGTGCGCGATGAACGCAAGCCCAGCGCCTCGGTGCTGGTCGAGCTGTACCCGGGCCGTGCCCTGGAAGCCGGGCAGGTGATGGCCATCGTCAACCTGGTCGCCACCAGCGTGCCAGAGCTGGACAAATCACAGGTCACCGTGGTCGACCAGAAGGGCAACCTGCTGTCCGAACAGATCCAGGACTCCGCGCTCACCCAGGCCGGCAAGCAGTTCGACTACAGCCGCCGGGTGGAAAGCATGCTCACCCAACGTGTGCACAACATCCTGCAGCCCGTGCTGGGCAACGACCGCTACAAGGCCGAAGTGTCGGCGGACCTGGACTTCAGTGCGGTGGAGTCCACCTCCGAGCAGTTCAACCCCGACCAGCCAGCGCTGCGTAGCGAGCAATCGGTCGATGAACAACGCGCCAGCAGCCAAGGGCCGCAAGGTGTGCCCGGCGCACTGAGCAACCAGCCACCTGGCGCGGCCTCGGCCCCGCAAACCACCGGTGGCGCTGCCACCCCGGCTGCGGCCATTCAGCCTGGCCAGCCGCTGGTGGATGCCAACGGCCAGCAGATCATGGACCCGGCCACCGGCCAGCCGATGCTCGCGCCGTACCCGTCGGACAAACGCCAGCAAAGCACCAAGAACTTCGAACTGGACCGTTCCATCAGCCACACCCGCCAGCAACAAGGGCGTATGACCCGTCTGTCAGTGGCCGTGGTGGTAGACGATCAGGTCAAGATCGACCCGGCCACTGGCGACAGCACGCGCGCGCCGTGGGGCGCCGAGGACCTGGCGCGCTTTACCCGCCTGGTGCAGGACGCCGTGGGCTTCGATGCCAGCCGTGGCGACAGCGTGACGGTGATCAACGTGCCATTCGCCGCCGACCGTGGCGAAGAAATTGCCGATATCGCCTTCTATCAGCAGCCGTGGTTCTGGGACATCTTCAAGCAGGTGCTGGGCGTGGTGTTCATCCTGGTGCTGGTATTCGGTGTGCTGCGGCCAGTGCTGAACAACATCACAGGGGGCGGCAAGCAGGCTGCCTCGGATAGCGACATGGAGCTGGGCGGCATGGTGGGGTTGGATGGCGAACTGGCCAACGACCGCGTCAGTCTGGGTGGCCCGACAAGCATTCTGCTGCCTAGCCCGAGCGAGGGTTACGAGGCACAGCTCAACGCAATCAAAGGCCTGGTGGCCGAAGACCCGGGCCGTGTCGCCCAGGTCGTGAAAGACTGGATCAACGCCGATGAGTGATAACCGAGCCGTTACCGCCAAGCTGAGCCGCGTCGACAAGGCTGCGATCCTTCTGCTCTCGCTGGGCGAGACCGATGCGGCCCAGGTGCTGCGGCACATGGGCCCCAAGGAGGTGCAGCGGGTGGGTGTGGCCATGGCGCAGATGGGCAATGTGCACCGTGACCAGGTGGAACAGGTGATGAGCGAGTTCGTCGACATCGTCGGCGACCAGACCAGTCTGGGCGTGGGGTCCGATGCCTACATCCGCAAGATGCTCAACCAGGCCTTGGGCGAGGACAAGGCCAATGGCTTGGTCGACCGCATCCTGCTCGGTGGCAACACCAGTGGCCTGGACAGCCTGAAGTGGATGGAGCCGCGTGCTGTCGCCGACGTGATCCGCTATGAGCACCCGCAGATCCAGGCCATCGTGGTGGCGTACCTCGACCCGGACCAGGCCGGTGAAGTGCTGAGCAACTTCGACCACAAGGTGCGGCTGGACATCGTCCTGCGCGTGTCGTCGCTGAACACTGTGCAGCCAGCGGCGTTGAAAGAGCTGAACCAGATCCTCGAGAAGCAGTTCTCGGGCAACTCCAATGCGGCGCGTACCACCTTGGGCGGCATCAAGCGTGCTGCCGACATCATGAACTTCCTCGACAGCTCCGTGGAAGGTGCGCTGATGGACGCGATCCGCGAAATCGACAGCGACCTGTCGGAGCAGATCGAAGACCTGATGTTCGTCTTCAACAACCTGGCCGACGTCGACGATCGCGGTATCCAGGCGCTGTTGCGTGAAGTGTCGTCCGACGTGCTGGTGGTGTCGCTCAAGGGCGCCGACGAGCGGGTCAAGGACAAGATCTTCAAGAACATGTCCAAGCGTGCTTCGGAGCTGCTGCGCGACGACCTGGAGGCCAAGGGGCCGGTACGGGTCAGCGACGTGGAAACGGCACAGAAGGAAATCCTTACCATTGCCCGACGTATGGCCGAGGCCGGCGAGATCGTGCTCGGCGGCAAAGGCGCCGAGGAAATGATCTAGGTTTTTCGCGATCTGCCCGCCTACGCAGTCCCCTGTGGGAGCGGGTTTACCCGCGAAGGCGTCAGGCCAGGAGATAGAGGTTGTCGCTGCCGACGCATTCGCGGGTAAACCCGCTCCCACAGGGATTGCGACGGCTGCGCATGGTTTTGAGTACCTGAAAACATGTCCAGCAAAGAACACCACCCCAGCGACCTGATCCGCGCCCGCGACCTTGAGGGCGTGGACGTGTGGGCGCTGCCCAGCTTCGACCCGGAACCGGAGCCCGAACCGGAGCCTGAGCCTGAACCCGAGGTCATCGAGGAAGTCGAGGAAGTGCCGCTGGAAGAAGTCCAGCCGCTGACCCTGGAAGAACTCGAAGCGATCCGGCAAGAGGCCTACAACGAGGGCTTTGCCACCGGTGAGCGCGAAGGTTTTCACAGCACCCAGCTCAAGGTTCGACAGGAGGCCGAAGAGGCTCTGAAGGCCAAGCTCGAAAGCCTTGACCGGCTGATGGCCAACCTGATGGAGCCGATCGCCGAGCAGGACACGCAGATCGAGAAAACACTGGTGCATCTGGTGGCCCACATGACGCGCCAGGTGATCGGCCGCGAGCTGCGCAGCGACTCCAGCCAGATCACCCAAGTGCTGCGCGAAGCGCTCAAGCTGCTGCCCATGGGTGCAGACAATATCCGCATCCACCTCAACCCGCAGGATTTCGAGCTGGCCAAGGCCCTGCGCGAACGCCATGAGGAAAGCTGGCGGCTGCTGGAGGACAGTGCACTGCTGCCAGGCGGTTGCCGTATCGAGACGCTTCACAGCCGTATCGATGCAACCATGGAAACGCGCATCGAAAAAGCCGTGGCACAACTGTTCGACCAATTGCACGACCACGCACTGCACCCGGCAGCGCCGGATATGGCGGTAGATCTGGCCAGCCCGGTGGATACTTCTGATGCGCCTTGAACGCACCAGCTTCGGCAAGCGCCTGGGCAGTTATGCCGAGGCCATCGAGCTGCCGGTCCAGCCCGTCGTCGAAGGCCGCCTGCTGCGCATGGTCGGGCTCACCCTGGAGGCCGAAGGCCTGCGTGCTGCGGTGGGCAGCCGTTGTCTGGTGATCAACGACGACAGTTACCACCCGGTGCAGGTCGAGGCCGAAGTCATGGGCTTTGCCGGGCCCAAGGTGTTCCTGATGCCGGTGGGCAGCATCGTCGGTATTGCACCGGGGGCGCGGGTGGTGCCGCTGGACGACGGCGGACGTCTGCCCATGGGTATGAGCATGCTCGGCCGCGTGCTCGACGGTGCCGGCCGCGCGCTGGATGGCAAGGGTGGGATGAAGGCCGAGGACTGGGTGCCGATGGACGGCCCGGTGATCAACCCGCTTAACCGCGACCCCATCAGCAAGCCGCTGGACGTGGGTATTCGCAGCATCAATGGTCTGCTTACCGTTGGCCGTGGCCAGCGGTTGGGCCTGTTTGCCGGTACCGGCGTGGGTAAATCGGTGCTGCTGGGCATGATGACTCGCTTCACCGAAGCCGAAATCATCGTGGTTGGGCTGATCGGTGAGCGGGGCCGCGAAGTGAAGGAGTTCATCGAGCATATCCTCGGTGAAGAGGGCCTCAAGCGCTCGGTGGTGGTGGCGTCGCCGGCCGACGATGCGCCGCTGATGCGTCTGCGCGCGGCCATGTACTGCACGCGCATCGCCGAGTACTTCCGCGACAAGGGCAAGAATGTGCTGTTGCTGATGGACTCCTTGACCCGTTTCGCCCAGGCCCAGCGGGAAATCGCCCTGGCCATCGGCGAACCTCCGGCCACTCGCGGTTACCCGCCATCGGTGTTCGCCAAGCTGCCCAAGCTGGTGGAGCGGGCGGGCAATGGCGAGCCGGGCGGTGGATCGATTACGGCGTTCTATACCGTGCTGTCAGAGGGCGACGACCAGCAGGACCCGATCGCCGACTCGGCGCGGGGCGTGCTTGACGGTCACTTTGTGCTGTCGCGCCGGTTGGCCGAGGAAGGCCATTACCCGGCCATCGACATCGAAGCGTCGATCAGCCGGGTCATGCCCCAGGTGGTCGATGCCGATCATTTGCGTCAGGCGCAGAAGTTCAAGCAACTGTGGTCGCGCCTGTCGCAAAGCCGCGACCTGATTAGCGTGGGTGCCTACGTGGCCGGCGGTGATCCGGAGACCGACCTGGCCATCGCCTTGCAATCGAAGCTGGTGGAGTTTCTGCGCCAAGGGCTGCACGAGAATGTGGGCATGGCGCAGAGCCGCGAACAGCTGGGGGCGATTTTCACGCCCCCGGCAGGCTGATAAGCCATGGCGCTGCCCGGACGCGCCGCGCGTCTGGCGCCGGTGGTGGACATGGCCGAGGAGGCCGAGCGCAAGGCCGCTCAGCGCCTTGGGCACTTCCAGCAGCAGGTGGCCACGGCCCAGGCCAAGTTGGCCGAGTTGGAGCGTTTTCGCGAGGACTACCAGCTGCAGTGGATCAACCGTGGCGGGCAGGGCGTGAATGGCAGCTGGCTGGTCAACTACCAGCGTTTTCTGGGGCAGCTGGAAACGGCCATGACCCAGCAGCGTCAGAGCCTGGTGTGGCACCAGAACAACCTCAACAACGCCCGTGGTACCTGGCAGCAGGCCTATGCCCGGGTGGAGGGATTGCGCAAGCTGGTGCAGCGTTACAGGGACGAAGCCCGGCGAGCCGAGGACAAGCGTGAGCAGCGGTTGCTGGACGAGTTGTCTCAGCGCTTGCCCCGCCAAAGCCATCTCTAGCCTGTGCCGGCCCTATCGCCGGTACAGGTATGACCTTGCCACCCCTGCCATCGCCTGCTAAACCTTAATGGAGTTGCATCCGCCATCATCGAAGGAATCGCTAGCATGGCAGTCGAGACTGACTTTTCGCAGGACGGGAAAAAGCTGACGATCAAGATCAAGGGGCGCTTCGATTTCGGCAAACATCAGGAATTTCGAGACGCCTACGAACGCCAGCCCGATCGCCCCGATTCGGTGATCGTCGACCTGAAAGACACCACCTACCTCGACAGTTCCGCACTCGGCATGCTGCTGTTGCTGCGCGACCACGCGGGTGGCGATGAGTCGGATGTGCGGGTGGTGCATGCCAGCTCCGACGTGCGCAAGATACTCGCCATCTCCAATTTCGAAAAACTCTTCGATATCAGTTGAGCGCCGACATGCCGGCCGAACAGCCGTTGACCGTGCTGGTCGCCGAGGACGGTGCCGCCGACCGCCTGCTGCTGGCGCAGATCGTCCGTCGCCAGGGCCACCAGGTATTCACCGCGGAAAACGGCGAGCAGGCAGTGGCACTGTTTCAGGAGCGGTGCCCACAGCTGGTGTTGCTGGACGCGCTGATGCCGGTAATGGACGGCTTCGAGGCGGCGCGGCAGATCAAGGCCCTGGCCGGCGAGGCACTGGTGCCGATCATTTTCCTGACGTCGCTGAACGAAGAGGAAGGCCTGGTGCGCTGCCTGGAGGCGGGTGGCGATGACTTCATGGCCAAGCCCTACAGCGCGGTGATCCTCGCTGCCAAGATCCGTGCCATGGATCGGTTGCGCCGGTTGCAAGCCACTGTGCTGGAGCAGCGTGACCAGATCACCCGGCACCATCACCACCTGCTCAACGAGCAGCGGGTGGCCAAGGCCGTTTTCGACAAGGTGGCCCACTCCGGTTGCCTTTCTGCGCCCAACATCCGCTACCTGCAGTCGCCGTATGCGCTGTTCAATGGTGACTTGATGCTGGCTGCGTTCACGCCGTCCGGTGACATGCGCGTGCTGCTGGGCGACTTTACCGGCCATGGCCTGCCAGCGGCGGTTGGCGCCATGCCGCTGGCCGAGGTGTTTTACGGCATGACCGCCAAGGGTTACGGCATGGCGCCGATCCTGCGCGAGATGAACGCCAAGCTCAAACGCATCCTGCCGGTGGACATGTTCTGTTGCGCGATACTGCTCAACCTCAGCGTGCAGCGCGGCTCGGTGGAAGTGTGGAATGGCGGTATGCCCGATGGCTATCGGCTGTCGGTGGATGGCCAGGTGCTGTCAGCGCTGAGCTCGCGGCATCTGCCGCTGGGTATTCTGGCTGCCGAGCGTTTTGATGACAGCGCCGAAGTGCTTCCGTTGGCGCCGGGTGAGCGCCTGTTGCTGCTGTCGGACGGCGTGCTCGACACGGCTGATGACCAGGAGCGCCTGTTCGGTGTGCAGCGCCTGCTGGCGGTGCTGACCAACAACCGCGACCCGGTGCGGTTGTTCGACGAAGTGATGCAGGCCCTGGCGCGCTTTGGCGGGCGCCCGCGCGACGACATCAGTTTGTGTGATATTCGCATGTTCGGCGCCGAGGAGCGGGTGCCCGCGCCGATGATCTACGCTGATAGCGGTCGTTTCAGCCCGCAGGACTGGTCGCTGGGCTTCGAAGTGCGCGGCGAGAGCCTGAAGTGCTTTAATCCGATCCCTTACCTGGTGCAGTTGTTGCAGGAGATTCATGGGCTTCGTGCGCGTACCGGCAGTTTGCACAGCGTCCTCAGCGAGTTGTATTCCAATGCCCTGGAGCATGGTGTGCTAGGGCTGGACTCGCGGCTCAAGCGCGATGTGCAGGGTTTTGCCGACTATTATCAGGAGCGTGCCCGGCGCCTGGGCGTGCTGACAGACGGCTTTGTGCGCATCGATTTCAAGGTTGAACCGCTTGCCGATGGCGGGCGTCTGAGTATCGAGGTTCGCGACAGCGGTGCGGGTTTCGATGTGCAGCGGGTACTGTCGCAGCCTTCGCTGGACCAGGGGCTGAGCGGGCGTGGCCTGAACCTGGTGCGGCGGTTAGCCAGCGATGCGCGCTGGAGTGAAGGCGGGCGGTGCGCGTATGTGGCGTTCGTATGGTGAGCCACTGGCTGGCTCGGGCATAATCTGGCTTGATCAAGGAGTGAGCAAGTGACTGACATGCATATTGACCACAAGGTGCTCAGTGACCTGCGTGAGGTCATGGAGGATGGCTACCTGCAGTTGGTGCAGACGTTTCTCGACGATTCCGAGCGGCGGCTGGGCCAGTTGCACGCGGCCAAAAGCGCCGAAGAGCTGGGTGCGGCTGCCCACAGCTTCAAGGGTAGCAGCAGCAACATGGGGGCTGTAGCCCTGGCCGGCCTGTGCCAGCAGCTGGAGGAGCGCGCACGGCGGCCCCCGCTGTATGGCATCGAGGACCTGATCAACCGCATCGACGAGGAATTCGTCGAGGTGCAGCGCTTCTACCGGGGTGAGCAGCAGCGTATTTCAGCGGGCTGATACACAACTTGGCGCGAGTCTTGCCTGTCTCTGAGCGGATTATTTTTTTGTTTCTGGCGCGGAGACCGCTCGATGCCTGTCGCACCCAACCCTTTGTTGCAAACCAACGCCATTGCCAGTGCCTCGCGCTCTGCCACCGCGCAGGCGGACAAACCGCTGCAGGCGCTGGGCGACAAGGGCGACGGCTTTGGCCAGGTGATGGCACGGCAGGGGCGTGAAAAGGCAGCCTCGCAGGATGACAAAGCCGCCCAGGCCAAGCCCAAGGATAAACCTGAGGCGCCAGCGTACGGCAAGAAAGACCCGGCTGACAAAACGGCTGTTGCCGATGACGGCAACAAATTGCCAGCAGACGATGTGTCCCAGGCCGATACCGGGGTGCGTGATGCCAATCTGGTGGCCGGTCAGGTCACCGACGCCCAGCCCGGTGCGCAACTGATCCAGGCCCAGGCCGAGGCGGTGGCGCCGGTGCTGCAGGCCGCCACGGCGCAGGTTGGCGCGCTGCCCGAGGAGCCTTCCGCCGAAGAGGCTTTCGACCCGGATGCAGACCCTCTGGCCAACCTGCCGACCTTGCGCCTGGCGCTGGAGCAGAGTGCGCAAGCCAAGGGGGCTACGTCGGCCCATGCCCTTGACCCTTCCCAGGCGCAGGGCGAGGAAGGCCAGGCCGCCGTCAATACCTTGGCGAATCTGGTCGAGAGTGCCGAGGGTGAGGCGGGAGAGTCTGGCGACAAGGCCTTTGGTGCCTTGCTTGAGGATGGCCTGAAGGACACCAAGAGCGCCAGCAGCGACACCCGTGTCGATGATTTCGCCAACCGCCTGGCCAGCCTGACCCAGGCTGCCACGGCCAAGACCGCCAGCGCCATGCCGGCCAACGCCAGCCCGTTGCACCAGCCGTTGCCGATGAACCAGGGGGCGTGGGCGGAAGGCTTGGTCAACCGGGTCATGTACCTGTCCAGCCAGAACCTGAAATCTGCAGACATCCAGCTGGAACCCGCAGAGCTGGGCCGCCTGGACATTCGCGTCAATGTTGCGGCGGACCAGTCGACCCAGGTCACCTTCATCAGTGGCCACGCCGGTGTGCGTGACGCCCTCGACAGTCAGGTGCACCGCCTGCGCGAGCTGTTTGCCCAACAGGGGCTGGCCCAGCCAGACGTCAACGTGGCCGACCAGTCGCGCGGGCAGCAACAGCAGCAGGGGCAGGCGCAGGGCAGTAACCTGTCCGGCGTGGCCGCGCGGCGGGCGGAGCAGGTTGGGGGTGAGGTTGTCGACAGCGCCAGGCCTGTGGAGCAACAGGTCGTTATTGGTGACAGTGCGGTCGACTTCTACGCTTGATTGCAGGTTGCTTGTACTTGCCTCTTCGCGTGCAAGCCCGTTCCCACAGGCATTTCATTGATTTCGAACCCTGTGTAGTACCTGTGGGAGCGGGCTTGCCCGCGAAGAAGGTAACGCCGCAAATCCTGCTGAAACCCATCCCCTGCAAAATCTGGCATAACACTTGCTCAAGCCAAGCCATCCTCCCTTGAACCCCCGATGGACGACGGATTATTGGCATGGCGAAGAGCGAAGCAGTCAAAGACCCCGCCACTAAAGGCAAACTCAAGCTGATCCTGCTGGCTGTCGTCGGGCTGTTGCTGGCGATCGGCCTTTCGGTGGGCGCTACCTGGTTCATCATGCACAAGAGCGAGTCGGCCCCGGCCGCCGAGCCTGCGGCCAGCAACGTCAAGCCTGCGGCCATCTACGAGGCGCTGACGCCGGCCTTCGTGGTCAATTTCAACCAGAACGGCCGCCAGCGCTACATGCAGTTGAGCATCACCCTGCAGGCGCGCAACCAGGCCGATCTGGATGCGCTGAAGGTGCACATGCCGGTGATTCGCAACAACCTGGTGATGATGTTCTCCGGGCAAGGCTTCGACACCCTGGCCAGCAGCCCGGTCGGGCAGGAGATGCTGCGTCAGAAGGCCACTGCGGTGGTGCGGGAAGTGGCCCAGAAGGAAGTCGGCAAGCCGGTCATCGACCAGTTGCTGTTCACCAATTTCGTATTGCAGTAGGAGTCCGCAATGGCCGTACAGGACCTGCTGTCCCAGGATGAAATCGATGCCCTGTTGCACGGCGTCGACGACGGGCTGGTGCAGACCGAGAGTGCATCCGAGCCTGGCAGTATCAAAAGCTACGACCTGACCAGTCAGGACCGTATCGTACGGGGTCGCATGCCGACCCTTGAAATGATCAACGAGCGTTTCGCCCGTTACACCCGTATCAGCATGTTCAACCTGCTGCGCCGTTCTGCCGACGTGGCCGTGGGCGGTGTACAGGTCATGAAGTTCGGCGAATACGTGCACTCGCTGTACGTGCCCACCAGCCTCAACCTGGTCAAGATCAAGCCGCTGCGCGGCACTTCGCTGTTCATCCTCGACGCCAAGCTGGTGTTCAAGCTGGTGGATAATTTCTTCGGCGGCGATGGCCGCCACGCCAAGATCGAAGGCCGTGAATTCACGCCTACCGAGCTGCGCGTGGTGCGCATGGTACTGGACCAGTGCTTCGTCGACCTCAAGGAAGCCTGGCAGGCGATCATGCCGGTCACCTTCGAGTACATGAACTCCGAGGTCAACCCGGCCATGGCCAACATTGTCGGCCCCAGCGAGGCGGTGGTGGTGTCCACCTTCCACATCGAGCTGGACGGCGGCGGCGGCGACCTGCACGTCACCATGCCGTATTCGATGATCGAGCCCGTGCGCGAAATGCTCGACGCCGGTTTCCAGTCCGACCTGGACGACCAGGACGAGCGTTGGGTCAAGGCCCTACGCGAAGACGTGCTGGACGTGGCCGTGCCAATGACCGCCACGGTCGCCCGGCGCCAGTTGAAACTGCGCGACATCCTGCACATGCAGCCTGGCGACGTGATCCCGGTGGAGCTGCCCGAGCACCTGGTGTTGCGCGCCAATGGCGTGCCGGCGTTCAAGGCGCGGCTGGGTTCGCACAAGGGCAACCTGGCCCTGCAGATCATCGACCCGATCGAACGCCGCTGACGGCGTGCCGGTCGCTCATAACGAATTGAATGCCTGTCGAGGAAACCATGGCTAACGAAAACGAGATCACCTCCCCAGAGGACCAGGCGCTGGCCGATGAGTGGGCCGCGGCCCTGGAAGAAACCGGCGCGGCCGGCCAGGCCGATATCGATGCACTGCTGGGCGGTGACACCGGCAGCACCAGCGGCACGGGCCGCCTGCCGATGGAAGAGTTCGCCAGCTCGCCGAAGCCGAACGAAAACGTCAGCCTCGAAGGCCCGAACCTGGACGTGATCCTGGACATCCCGGTGAATATTTCCATGGAGGTGGGCAGCACCGAGATCAATATCCGCAACCTGTTGCAGCTGAACCAGGGTTCGGTGATCGAGCTCGACCGCCTGGCCGGCGAGCCACTCGACGTGCTGGTCAACGGCACGCTGATCGCCCATGGCGAAGTAGTGGTGGTCAACGAGAAGTTCGGCATCCGCCTGACCGACGTGATCAGTCCCAGCGAACGTATCAAGAAGCTGCGCTGAGTGAAGGGCACGATGCGCGCCCTTGCGGCGTTGGCGGTGCTGCTGGCCAGTAACGCATGCCTGGCCGCGGCCACGCCGGCCGCTACCCCGGCGACGCCACCTGGCAGCCTTGGCGGGCAGCTGGCGCAGATGGTTTTCGGCCTGCTGCTGGTGGTGGGCCTGATCTTCTTCCTGGCCTGGATGCTGCGGCGCCTGCAGAGCACGGCGGTGAAGGGCGGGCAGGTGATCGAGATTGTCGGCAGTCGTGCCATTGGCCCGCGTGACCGCCTGTTGCTGGTGCAGGTGGGTAAGGAGCAGATCCTGATCGGCCATACCCCGGGCAGCATCGAGGCCCTGCATGTGCTGGCCGAACCCGTGGAAGTGCCGGACGGCGCTCGTCAGGCGACGCCGGAGTTTGCTCAGCGGCTGATGGAGCTGATGGGCAAAAACCCTAAGGACAACAAGTGATGAGCGGCGCGCTGCGTACGTTGTTGACTCTGGCGCTGCTGCTGGTTGCGCCGCTGGCCCTGGCTGCCGACCCGCTGTCGATCCCGGCCATTACCCTGTCCAATACCCCGGACGGGCAGCAGGAGTATTCGGTCAGCCTGCAAATCCTGCTGATCATGACTGCGCTGAGCTTCATTCCGGCGTTCGTCATCCTGATGACCAGCTTCACCCGCATCATCATCGTGTTCTCTATTCTGCGTCAGGCTCTGGGCCTGCAGCAGACACCCTCGAACCAGTTGCTGACCGGTATGGCGCTGTTCCTGACCATGTTCATCATGGCCCCGGTGTTCGACCGGGTGAACCAGGACGCCCTGCAGCCCTACCTGAAAGAGCAGATGACAGCCCAGCAGGCCATCGACAAAGCCCAGGGGCCGCTCAAGGACTTCATGTTGGCGCAAACCCGGCAAAGCGACCTCGACCTGTTCATGCGCCTGTCCAAGCGTACCGACATCGCAGGCCCCGATCAGGTGCCGCTGACCATTCTGGTGCCGGCTTTCGTCACTTCCGAGTTGAAGACCGCTTTCCAGATCGGTTTCATGATCTTCATCCCGTTCCTGATCATCGACATGGTGGTGGCCAGTGTGCTGATGGCCATGGGTATGATGATGCTGTCGCCGCTGATCATCTCGCTACCGTTCAAGATCATGCTGTTCGTGCTGGTGGATGGCTGGGCGCTGATCATGGGCACCCTGGCCAGCAGTTTCGGCGGCGTCTGACGCCGTCAAGGAGAGCCGCCGATGACACCTGAAGTTGCTGTCGACCTGTTCCGTGATGCCCTGTGGCTGACCACCCTGCTGGTCGCCGTGCTGGTGGTGCCGAGCCTGTTGGTGGGCCTGATGGTGGCGATGTTCCAGGCCGCCACGCAGATCAACGAGCAGACCCTGAGCTTTCTGCCGCGCCTCCTGGTGATGTTGATTACGCTGATTATCGCCGGGCCGTGGCTGGTGCAGAAGTTCATGGAGTACATCACCAGCCTTTACACCAGCATCCCGCAGCTGATTGGTTGACGTGGCGATGCTGGAACTGACCGATACGCAGATCGGCACCTGGGTCGCCACCTTCATTCTGCCGTTGTTCAGGGTAACTGCGGTGCTGATGACCATGCCGATTTTCGGCACCCGCATGTTGCCGGCGCGGGTGCGCCTGTACGTGGCGGTGGCGATTACCGTGGTGATCGTGCCGGCATTGCCACCGCTGCCTGAATTCGACCCGCTGAGCCTGCGCGGTATGCTGCTGTGCGTCGAGCAAATCATCGTTGGCGCATTGTTTGGCCTGGCCTTGCAGTTGCTGTTCCAGGCCTTCGTGATCGCCGGTCAGATCGTCGCGGTGCAGATGGGCATGGCTTTCGCCTCGATGGTCGACCCTGCCAACGGCGTCAACGTCACGGTCATCAGCCAGTTCATGACCATGCTGGTGAGTGTGCTGTTCCTGTTGATGAACGGGCACCTGGTGGTGTTCGAGGTGCTGACCGAGAGCTTTACCACTTTGCCGGTGGGGAGTGCGCTGGTGGTCAATCACTTCTGGGAGCTGGCCGGGCGCATGGGCTGGGTGTTCGGTGCCGGTCTGTTGTTGATCCTGCCGGTGATCGCTGCGCTGCTGGTGGTGAACATCGCCTTTGGTGTGATGACCCGCGCGGCGCCGCAGTTGAATATCTTCTCGATCGGCTTTCCGTTGACCTTGGTCATGGGCATGGCCATTTTCTGGGTCGGCCTGGCCGATATCCTTTCCCACTACCAGGCATTGGCCAGCGAAGCGCTGCAATGGCTGCGTGAATTGGCGAGGGCACGCTGAGCATGGCGGAAAGCGAGAGCGGTCAGGACAAGACAGAAGAACCCACCGAAAAGCGCAAGCGCACAGCTCGCGAGAAAGGCGAGATCGCGCGGTCCAAAGAGTTGAACACCGTGGCGGTGACCTTGGCCGGCGCGGGTGGCTTGCTGGCGTTTGGTGGGCATCTGGCCGAGACCCTGCTGGCCATGATGCGCATGAACTTCAGCCTGACGCGCGACATCATCGTCGACGAGCGCGCCATGGGTGCCTTTCTTCTGGCTTCGGGCAAGATGGCCATCTGGGCGGTACAGCCGATACTGATCCTGTTGTTCGTGATCGCGTTTGTCGCACCCATCGCGTTGGGCGGTTTCCTGTTTTCCGGCACCCTGTTGCAGCCGAAATTCAGCCGCATGAACCCGTTGTCGGGGATCAAGCGCATGTTCTCGGTGAATGCCCTGACCGAACTGTTGAAGGCGCTCGCCAAATTTTTCGTGATTCTGGTGGTGGCGGTAGTGGTGTTGGTCAACGACCGCCAGGCGTTGCTCTCCATTGCCAACGAGCCATTGGAGCAAGCGATCATTCACAGTGTTCAGGTGGTCGGCTGGAGTGCGTTGTGGATGGCGGCCGGGTTGTTGCTGATTGCGGCGGCGGATGTGCCGTTCCAGTTGTGGCAGGCGCACAACAAGCTGAAGATGACCAAGCAGGAAGTGCGTGACGAATACAAGGACACCGAAGGCAAGCCCGAGGTCAAGCAGCGTATTCGCCAGTTGCAGCGCGAGGTGTCGCAGCGGCGCATGATGGCGGCAGTTCCGGATGCGGATGTGATCATCACCAACCCGACGCACTACGCGGTAGCCTTGCAATACGACCCGGAGAAGGGTGGGGTGGCGCCCCTGTTGCTGGCCAAGGGTACCGATTTCATTGCCTTGAAAATCCGCGAGATTGGCGTGGAGCACAAGGTACAGATCCTCGAATCGCCAGCGCTGGCGCGGGCGATTTATTACTCCACCGAAATCGAGCAGGAAATCCCCGCAGGCCTTTACCTTGCGGTGGCGCAGGTGCTGGCCTATGTGTTCCAGATCCGCCAGTACCGTGCGGGCAAGGGCAAGCGGCCAGAGCCGCTGAAAGACGACCTGCCGATCCCGCCGGACCTGCGGCGC
>NZ_BCBJ01000073.1:0-7448 GCF_001320605.1 Pseudomonas sp. NBRC 111133
TCGGTGTGACAGGCGCTAAATCCCTCAAGGCATACAAAGTTGGAAAGCTTCTTGCAAAGCCACGCCCAGGCGCCCCCTGTGCGTCAAAGTTTTGCATCAAGAGGACTCCCGGTGGATCGCGCTCAGTTAATCAGCAACGCCCGTAACAACCTGGCCGGGCTCGGCCGGGGCAACCTGGGTGTGCCGCTGTTGCTGCTGGTGATGTTGGCAATGATGATGTTGCCGATTCCGCCGTTCCTGCTCGACGTGTTCTTCACCTTCAACATCGCGTTGTCGATCGTCGTGCTGCTGGTGTGCGTGTACGCCCTGCGCCCGCTCGACTTCGCTGCATTCCCGACCATCCTGCTGGTGGCCACGCTGTTGCGTCTGGCCCTGAACGTGGCCTCCACGCGTGTGGTCATGTTGCACGGCCAGGAGGGTCATGGCGCCGCCGGTAAAGTGATTCAGGCCTTCGGTGAGGTGGTGATCGGCGGCAACTACGTGGTCGGTGCCGTGGTGTTCGCCATCCTCATGATCATCAATTTCGTGGTGGTGACCAAGGGTGCCGGGCGTATCTCGGAAGTGAGTGCGCGTTTCACCCTCGACGCCATGCCCGGCAAGCAGATGGCCATTGATGCCGACCTCAACGCCGGCCTGATCGACCAAGCCCAGGCTAAGCACCGTCGTGCCGAGGTGGCGCAAGAGGCCGAGTTCTACGGTTCGATGGACGGTGCCAGCAAATTCGTCCGTGGTGACGCCATCGCCGGCTTGCTGATCCTGTTCATCAACCTGATCGGCGGCATGCTCATCGGCATGCTGCAACACGGCATGAGCTTCGGCGATGCCGGCAAGGTGTACGCCCTGTTGACCATCGGTGACGGTTTGGTGGCGCAATTGCCATCACTGCTCCTGTCCACCGCCGCCGCGATCATGGTCACCCGTGCCTCGGGCTCCGAGGACATGGGCAAGCTGATCAACCGGCAGATGTTCGATTCGCCCAAGGCGCTCGCCGTGTCGGGCGCGCTGATGATCGTCATGGGCCTGGTGCCGGGCATGCCGCACGTAGCATTCCTCAGCCTCGGCTTGTTGGCCGGTGGTGGCGCCTACCTGGTGTGGAAGAAACAACAGAAGACCAAGCTGCAGGCGCAGCAGGAAGCGCAGCGCCAGCAGGACCTGCTGCCCTCGCCTCAGCGTGCGCTGGAGACCAAGGAGCTGGGCTGGGACGACGTCACGCCGATCGACATGATTGGCCTGGAAGTCGGCTACCGGCTGATTCCGCTGGTCGACCGCAACCAGGGCGGCCAGTTGCTGGCGCGGATCAAGGGTGTACGCAAGAAGCTGTCGCAGGACCTGGGTTTCCTCATGCCGACCGTGCACATTCGTGACAACCTCGACCTGCAACCCAGCGCCTATCGCCTGACCCTGATGGGGGTGATCCTGGCCGAGGCGGAGATCTACCCGGACCGCGAGCTGGCGATCAACCCGGGGCAGGTTTTTGGCACCCTCAACGGTATTGCTGCGCGCGACCCGGCGTTTGGCCTTGAAGCGGTGTGGATCGACGTTGGCCAGCGCTCGCAAGCGCAGTCGCTGGGGTATACCGTGGTCGACGCCAGCACCGTGGTGGCCACCCACCTCAATCAGATCCTGCAGAAGCACTGTCACGAGCTGATCGGCCACGAAGAGGTCCAGCAATTGCTGCAGGTGCTGGCCAAGGCATCGCCTAAACTGACAGAAGAGCTGGTGCCGGGTGTCATTTCCTTGTCGGGCCTGCTCAAGGTGCTGCAAGCGCTGTTGTCGGAACAGGTGCCAGTGCGCGATATTCGCAGTATTGCCGAAGCCATCGCGAACAACGCTGGCAAGAGTCAAGATACCGCCGCGCTGGTAGCGGCAGTGCGCGTCGGATTGTGTCGCGCCATCGTGCAAAGCATTGTCGGCGTTGAGTCGGAGCTGCCAGTGATTACCCTGGAGCCAAGGTTGGAACAGATTTTGCTCAATAGTCTCCAAAGGGCCGGGCAGGGTCAGGAAGAGGGTGTTCTTCTGGAGCCTAGCATGGCCGAGAAGCTGCAACGTTCGCTGATCGAAGCGGCCCAGCGCCAGGAAATGCAGGGTCAGCCGGCCATTCTTCTGGTCGCCGGCCCGATCCGCGCCATGCTGTCGCGTTTCGGTCGTCTGGCTGTACCGAATTTGCATGTTCTGGCGTATCAGGAAATACCGGACAACAAGCAAGTCACCATCGTTGCCACCGTGGGCCCTAACGGCTGAGGTAGTGGATAATGCAAGTTAAGCGATTTTTCGCCGCCGATATGCGTCAGGCCATGAAACTGGTCCGTGATGAGCTGGGCGCCGATGCCGCGATCATTGGCAACCGCCGTATTGCCGGTGGTGTCGAACTGACGGCCGCGCTGGACTACAAGCTGTCCGCCCTGGCCCCACGCGTGCCCAACGCCGAGCTGGAAGAAGAGCTGCGCAAGACGCACACGCGCATTGCCACGGCCCAGGCCGAGCTGGACCACCGCCAGGACAGCAGTGACAACAACCGCCAATTGTTCGCCGGGCAGTCGCTGACCGCCGCCGAGCCATTGATCGAGCCGCACGTCGATGTCCCTGAGGCCGTTGCTGCCCCGGCTGCTGCGCCAGTAGACCCGCGCCTGTTCGATGCCATGCGCTCCGAGCTGTCGGGCCTGCGCGAGTTGCTGGAAGTGCAGCTCGGCTCGCTGGCCTGGACCCAGTTGCAGGGCAGCAAGCCGCAGCAGGCTAACCTGTGGCGGCGCTTGCAGCGCATCGGCCTGTCCGGCCCGATTGCCCGCGAGCTGCTGGACCTCACCACCGAGATCGAGGAGCCACGCCAGGCCTGGCGCATGCTGCTGGCGCACCTGGCGCGCATGATCGAAATCCCGGAAATCGAGCCGATCGAAGAGGGCGGGGTGATCGCCATGGTCGGCCCGGCCGGCATGGGCAAAACCACCACCCTGGCCAAGCTGGCCGCCCGCTACGTGCTCAAGTACGGCGCGCATAACCTGGCGCTGGTGAGCATGGACAGCTTCCGCATCGGCGCCCAGGAGCAGCTCAAGACCTTGGGCCGCATCCTCAACGTGCCGGTGACCTACGTCGACCCGGGGCAGTCGCTGGCAGCCGCACTGGAACCGTTGCTGCGCAAGCGCGTGGTGCTGATCGATACCGCCGGCCTGCAGGCCAGCGACCCGGCGCTGCGCATGCAGCTGGAAACCCTGGCCGGGCGTGGCATTGCTGCGAAGAACTACCTGGTGCTGGCCACCACCAGCCAGAAGCAGGTGCTGACCGCCGCCTACCACAGCTACAAGCGCTGTGGCCTGGCGGGCTGCATCCTGACCAAGCTCGATGAAACGGCAAGCCTTGGCGACGTGTTGAGCCTTGCCATCAGTCATGAACTGCCTGTGGCCTACCTCACCGATGGCCCACGCATTCCTGACGACCTGCACCTGCCGCGTGGCCACCAACTGGTCTCCCGCGCAGTCAATGTGCAGCAGCAGGACGAGCCCAGCGAAGAGGCCATGGCCGACATGTTCGCTGATCTCTATCACAACCCACGGCGAGCGGGTTGACCATGAAGTGTGTGCAAAGTAGCTATGCCAAGGGGTACGCAGAATTGCCCCACGTGTGGCCTGAGTCCCAGCGAGACAAGGTAAAGAACAGACATGGGTAGCATGCATCCCGTACAGGTGATCGCCGTGACCGGTGGCAAAGGTGGCGTCGGCAAGACTAACGTTTCAGTGAACTTGTCCCTGGCGCTGGCCGAGCTTGGCCGCAGGGTCATGCTGCTTGACGCCGACCTGGGCCTGGCCAACGTCGACGTGTTGCTGGGCCTTACCCCCAAACGTACCTTGGCCGATGTCATCGAAGGGCGCTGTGAGCTGCGTGACGTGATGCTGCAAGGCCCTGGCGGTGTGCGCATCGTGCCGGCGGCCTCGGGCACCCAGAGCATGGTGCACCTGGCCCCGGCCCAGCATGCGGGTCTGATCCAGGCGTTCAGCGAAATCGGCGACAACCTCGACGTGCTGGTGATCGACACGGCTGCGGGTATCGGTGACTCGGTGGTCAGCTTCGTTCGCGCTGCCCAGGAAGTGCTGCTGGTGGTGTGCGACGAACCCACCTCGATCACCGACGCCTACGCCCTGATCAAACTGCTGAACCGCGATTACGGCATGAATCGTTTCCGCGTGCTGGCCAACATGGCACAGAGCCCACAGGAAGGGCGCAACCTGTTCGCCAAGCTGACCAAGGTCACCGACCGCTTCCTTGACGTTGCCCTGCAGTACGTAGGCGCCGTGCCGTACGACGAGTGCGTGCGCAAGGCGGTGCAAAAGCAGCGTGCCGTCTACGAGGCCTTCCCTCGCTCCAAGTGCGCGCTGGCCTTCAAGGCGATTGCTCAGAAGGTCGACAGCTGGCCGTTGCCGGCCAACCCGCGCGGCCATCTGGAGTTCTTCGTCGAGCGGCTGGTGCAGCCCACCAGCGCGGGACCTGTGCTATGAACGCCAGCGGCTTCAGGATGTACAGCCGGGCGGCCAAAGACGCCCAATACGAGCTGATCGAGCGTTATGCGCCGCTGGTCAAGCGTATTGCCTACCACTTGCTGGCGCGGTTGCCAGCCAATGTGCAGGTCGAGGATCTGATCCAGGCCGGCATGATCGGCCTGCTGGAAGTGGCCAGCAAGTATGACGCCAGCAAGGGCGCCAGCTTTGAAACCTACGCCGGCATCCGCATTCGCGGGGCCATGCTGGATGAGGTTCGCAAAGGCGACTGGGCACCGCGTTCGGTGCACCGCAATACCCGTATGGTCAGTGACGCGATGCGTGCCGTGGAGGCCAGAACGGGCCGGGACGCTAAAGATCATGAAGTTGCTGCCGAACTCCAATTGAGTCTCGATGATTACTACGGGATCTTGAACGACACCCTGGGCAGCCGACTGTTCAGCTTTGACGACCTGTTGCAGGACGGCGAGCACGAAGGGCTTCACGAGGATGGTGCCAGTGGCCACGTCGAACCTGCGCGTGGCCTGGAGGACGAGCGCTTCCAGGCTGCCCTGACCGAAGCCATTGCCAACCTGCCGGAACGTGAGCGCCTGGTGCTGGCGCTGTACTACGACGAAGAGCTGAACCTCAAGGAAATCGGTGAGGTGCTGGGTGTCAGCGAATCGCGGGTCAGCCAGTTGCACAGCCAGTGTGCCGCGCGTCTGCGCAGCCGCTTGGGGGAATGGCGGGCACGTTGAGCCTGCTGTCGTTGCAGTCGTTTTCCACATGCATTTTCCATGTTGCACCGAATTGATTGAATGCGCGCTCGGGGCCGAGCGCGTTTGAGACTGCTTGGAGGTCTACTTGAACAAAGACATGAAAATCCTCATCGTTGACGATTTTTCGACGATGCGGCGGATCATCAAGAACCTGTTGCGTGACCTGGGCTTCACCAACACCGACGAAGCCGATGACGGCACCACGGCGCTGCCGATGCTGGAAAACGGCCACTATGACTTCCTGGTGACCGACTGGAACATGCCGGGCATGTCCGGCATCGACCTGCTGCGTAAAGTGCGTGCCAGCGACAAGCTGAAAAGCATGCCGGTACTGATGGTGACTGCTGAAGCCAAGCGCGACCAGATCATCGAAGCGGCCCAGGCCGGCGTCAATGGTTACGTGGTCAAGCCGTTCACCGCCCAGGTGCTCAAAGAAAAGATCGAGAAGATCTTCGAACGCGTCAACGGTTGAGTCACGTCAGGGGGCGCGCCATGGATTCATCACAAACCTCTTTGGGCGAGTTCGAATCGACCCTGAAGAAACACGCCCAGGAGTTGGTCGAAAGCCTGGAGCGCGGCCGCTTCGGCGAGGCGGTGCAGCTGATTCACGAGCTGAACCAGACCCGCGACCGTGGCCTGTACCAGGAAGTCGGCAAGCTGACCCGCGAGCTGCACAGCGCCATCGTCAGTTTCCAGATCGACCCGACCATGCCACAAGCCGAGGAGGTGTCGCAGATTACCGACGCCACCGAGCGCCTGTCGTACGTGGTCAAGCTGACCGAGGGCGCGGCCAACCGCACCATGGACCTGGTCGAGGAAAGCACCCCGGTGCTCAACGACCTGGCCAGCGAGGCCAAGGCCCTGAGCACCGACTGGCAGCGCTTCATGCGCCGCGAAGTGGCTGCGCCGGAATTCCGTGACCTGGTCAAGCGTGTCGACAGTTTCCTGACGCACAGCGCCGAAGGTAACCGCAAGGTCGCCGGTCACCTCAATGACATTCTGCTGGCTCAGGACTATCAGGACCTGACCGGTCAGGTGATCAAGCGCGTCACCGCATTGGTGACCGAAGTCGAAAGCAACTTGCTCAAGCTGGTGCTGATGGCCAGCCAGGTCGACCGGTTTGCCGGCATAAAACATGACCACGATCAACTGCGCGCAGAAAAAGATGCAGAAAAACATCCGACTCGGGGTGAAGGTCCGCAGATTCATGCCGATAAGCGTGAAGACGTCGTGTCCGGTCAGGACGATGTCGATGATCTGCTGTCCAGCCTGGGTTTTTAAGGAGCACGTTTGATGAGCTTCGGCGCCGATGAAGAAATCCTCCAGGATTTCCTGGTAGAAGCCGGCGAAATTCTTGAGCAACTGTCCGAGCAACTGGTCGAGCTGGAAAGCCGGCCCGACGATGCCGACCTGCTCAATGCGATCTTTCGCGGTTTCCACACTGTTAAAGGGGGCGCCGGCTTCCTTCAGCTGAACGAGCTGGTGGAGTGCTGCCATATTGCCGAGAACGTGTTCGACGTCCTGCGCAAGGGTGAGCGCCGGGTCGATGCGGAACTGATGGACGTGGTGCTCGAGGCACTCGATACGGTCAACAGCATGTTTGGCCAGGTGCGCGAGCGCGCCGAAGTGACCCCGGCCACCCCCGAGCTGCTGGCGGCGTTGTCACGCCTGGCCGAGCCCGGTGGCGCCGAAGCGGTTGCGCCGTCTGTTGCTGTACCCGAGCCGGTTGCCGAGGCGCCCGCCGCAGCCCCGGTCGAAGACCAGGACATCACCGACAGCGAGTTTGAACAGTTGCTCGACTCGCTCGATGCGGTCAAGGCGCAAGCGGCGGCCGACGAGCAGATGCAGGGCGAGACCGTCAGCGGCGAGGGTGACGAAATCACCGATGCCGAATTCGAGTCGTTGCTTGACCAGTTGCACGGCAAAGGCCAGTTCAGCACCGAGGTGGCGGCCGCGCCGGTAGCCGCGTCTGCCGAGCCGGTCAGCGATGAAATCACCGACGCCGAGTTCGAATCGCTGCTCGACCAGTTGCATGGCAAGGGCACCTTCCAGGCGGATGCCTTGCCAGCCGCCAAGGCGCCGGCGCCCGCCGTGGAGGGCAACCCCGCAGCGGCCAGCGACGAAATCAGCGAGCATGAGTTCGAGGCGTTGCTGGACCAGTTGCATGGCAAGGGCAAGTTCGGCGGTGACGTTGCAGCAGTCG
>NZ_BCBJ01000074.1:0-14472 GCF_001320605.1 Pseudomonas sp. NBRC 111133
GTCTGCTGCAGCCAAGGTGCAAGCACCCGTCGCAGCCAAGGCCGACAGCCAGCCGGTTGCCAAGCCTGCCGCTGCAGCGCCGGCGAGCAAGCCAGCGGCGGCACCCCGTGCGCCGGCCCCGGCCGCCGACAAGCATGCTGTCAGCGAAGCGGAAACCACCGTGCGTGTGGACACTGCGCGCCTGGACGAGATCATGAACATGGTGGGCGAACTGGTGCTGGTGCGTAACCGCCTGGTGCGCTTGGGCCTGAACAGCGGCGACGAGGCCATGTCCAAAGCCGTGTCCAACCTCGATGTGGTCACTGCCGACCTGCAGACAGCGGTGATGAAAACCCGCATGCAGCCGATCAAGAAAGTGTTTGGCCGCTTCCCTCGGCTGGTGCGCGACCTGGCTCGCCAGCTGAAAAAAGAGATCAACCTGGAGCTGGTCGGCGAAGAGACCGACCTGGACAAGAACCTAGTCGAGGCCCTGGCCGACCCGTTGGTGCACCTGGTGCGCAACGCTGTCGACCATGGTGTCGAGATGCCTGATGAGCGTGAAGCGTCTGGCAAGGCGCGTACGGGCCGTGTGGTGCTGTCTGCCGAGCAGGAAGGCGACCACATCCTGCTGTCGATTTCTGACGACGGCAAGGGCATGGACCCGAACATCCTGCGTGCCAAGGCCGTGGAAAAGGGCCTGATGGACAAGGACGCCGCCGAGCGCTTGAGCGAGTCGGACTGTTACAACCTGATCTTCGCGCCAGGGTTCTCGACCAAGACCGAGATTTCCGACGTGTCCGGGCGTGGCGTGGGCATGGACGTGGTGAAGACCAAGATCTCCCAGCTCAACGGTTCGATCAACATTTACTCGGCCAAGGGCCAGGGCTCGAAGATCGTCATCAAGGTACCGCTGACCCTGGCGATCATGCCCACGCTGATGGTGATGCTGGGCAACCAGGCGTTCGCCTTCCCACTGGTCAACGTCAACGAGATCTTCCATCTCGACCTGTCGCGCACCAATGTGGTCGACGGCCAGGAAGTGGTGATCGTGCGCGACAAGGCGCTGCCGCTGTTCTACCTCAAGCGCTGGCTGGTGCAGGGCCAGGTGCACGAAGAGCAGCACGAGGGCCACGTGGTGATCCTGTCGGTCGGCACGCAACGCATCGGCTTTGTCGTCGATCAACTGGTGGGCCAGGAAGAAGTGGTAATCAAGCCGCTGGGCAAGATGCTGCAGGGCACCCCGGGCATGTCCGGGGCCACCATCACCGGTGACGGGCGCATTGCGTTGATTCTCGACGTCCCGAGCATGCTCAAGCGTTACGCCGCGCGGCGTATTTGATTTCGGTGGCGCACCCTGGCGGGGTGCGCCGCCTAATGGAGTGTTTATGGCAGTCAAGGTCCTGGTGGTGGATGATTCCGGTTTCTTCCGCCGCCGCGTCTCGGAAATCCTCTCGGCGGATCCGACGATCCAGGTAGTGGGTACCGCGACCAACGGCAAGGAAGCAATCGACCAGGCGCTGGCGCTCAAGCCCGATGTCATCACCATGGACTACGAAATGCCCATGATGGATGGCATCACCGCAGTGCGGCACATCATGCAGCGCTGCCCGACGCCCGTGTTGATGTTCTCCTCGCTGACCCACGAGGGTGCCCGTGTCACCCTCGATGCCCTGGATGCGGGGGCGGTGGATTACCTGCCGAAAAACTTCGAAGACATCTCGCGCAACCCCGAAAAGGTCAAGCAGATGCTGTGCGAGAAGGTGCACACCATTTCGCGCAGCAACCGTCGCCTTGGCAGCTATGCCCGCACCGCGCCGGTCGCAGCGCCTGCGCCAGCCAGCAGCCCTGTGCCGACGAGCAGCTTTGCCAGCCCGACGCCAGCTCGCGCTGCGGCGCCTGCCCGAGCGGCGGCCCCGGCCCCTGTGGCATCGCACTCGCCTGCCCCCAAGCGCAAGCCATACAAACTGGTAGCCATCGGCACCTCCACAGGTGGCCCGGTGGCTTTGCAGCGGGTGCTGACCCAGTTGCCGGCCAATTTCCCGGCGCCGATCGTGCTGATCCAGCACATGCCGGCGGCGTTCACCAAGGCCTTTGCCGAACGCCTCGACAAACTCTGCCGCATCAGCGTCAAGGAGGCCGAGGACGGTGACATGCTGCGCCCGGGCCTGGCGCTGCTGGCCCCGGGTGGCAAGCAGATGATGATCGATGGCCGTGGCACGGTGAAGATCCTGCCAGGTGACGAGCGCCTGAACTACAAGCCGTGCGTGGACATCACCTTTGGTTCGGCGGCCAAGTCGTATGGCGACAAGGTGCTGTCGGTGGTGCTCACCGGCATGGGCGCCGATGGCCGCGAAGGTGCGCGCCTGCTCAAGCAGGGTGGCAGCACGGTGTGGGCCCAGGATGAGGCCAGCTGCGTGATCTATGGCATGCCCATGGCCATCGTCAAGGCCAACCTGGCAGACGCGGTGTACAGCCTGGACGAAATCGGCAAACACTTGGTGGAGGCCTGTGTCTGATGGACGTCCTCAGCCTGATCGGCCTGATCCTCGCCTTTGTCGCCATCGTCGGGGGCAACTTCCTCGAAGGCGGCCATGTCGGGGCCCTGATCAATGGCCCGGCGGGGCTGATTGTGCTGGGCGGCACCTTGGCGGCAGCGTTGCTGCAGTCGCCGCTGTCGTCGTTCAAGCGTGCCTTGCAGATTTTGCGCTGGATCCTGTTCCCGCCACGGGTCGACCTGCCGGGCGGCATCGACCGCGTGGTGAACTGGAGCCTGACCGCACGCAAGGAAGGCCTGCTGGGCCTGGAAGGGGTGGCCGACAGCGAGCCCGACCCGTATGCACGCAAGGGCCTGCAACTGCTGGTGGACGGCGCCGAGCCGGAAGCCATCCGCAGCATCCTTGAAGTCGACTTTTTGACCCAGGAAAGCCGTGATATCCAGGCCGCCAAGGTGTTCGAAAGCATGGGCGGCTATGCGCCGACCATCGGCATCATCGGTGCGGTAATGGGCCTGATCCACGTCATGGGCAACCTGGCCGACCCGTCGCAGTTGGGCAACGGTATTGCCGTGGCCTTCGTTGCAACCATCTACGGCGTGGCCAGCGCCAACCTGATCCTGCTGCCGGTCGCCAACAAGCTCAAGGCCATTGTCATGCGCCAGTCGCGTTACCGCGAAATGCTGCTCGAAGGCCTGCTGTCGATTGCCGAGGGTGAGAACCCGCGCTCGATCGAGCTGAAGCTGCAAGGCTTCATGGAGTAACCCATGCGCCGCCGTCGTCATACCGAGGAACACGAAAACCACGAACGCTGGCTGGTGTCGTACGCCGACTTCATCACCTTGCTGTTCGCCTTTTTCGTGGTGATGTACTCGATTTCCTCGATCAACGAGGGCAAATACAAGGTCATTTCCCAGGCCTTGCTCGGGGTGTTCAACGACCCTGAACGCAGCATGAAACCCATCCCCATCGGCGATGAGCAGCCGTTGAGCGTGCGCCCGGCAGAGCCGCTGGTGAAGGACAGCGAGCAGACCGAGGCGGGCCTGGCGGCAACCAACGTCGACCCGCTGAAAACCATCAGCGATGATGTGCGTGATGCCTTTGGCGACCTGATCAACAGCAATCAGATGACTGTGCGCGGCAACGAGTTGTGGATCGAGATCGAGCTGAACTCGTCGCTGCTGTTCGGCAGCGGCGATGCCATGCCCAGTGACAAGGCGTTCGCCATCATCGAAAAGGTGGCCAACATTCTCAAGCCGTTCGCCAACCCGGTGCACGTCGAGGGCTTTACCGACAACCTGCCAATCCGCACCGCGCAGTACCCGACCAACTGGGAGCTGTCGTCGGCACGGGCGGCGAGCATCGTGCGGCTGCTGGCGATGGAAGGGGTGAATCCGGCGCGCATGGCTTCGGTGGGCTACGGCGAGTACCAGCCGGTGGCCAGCAACGACACCGCCGACGGCCGCGCGCGCAACCGCCGTGTGGTACTGGTGATATCGCGCAACCTTGAAGTGCGCCGTAGCCTGACCGGCTCGGGCAGTGCCAATGCCACGCCGGATGCTGCATTACGACGCGCTGGCACACAAAGTGCACCTGCAACGCCAGCAACGGTGGCGGGGCAGTAACTCGTCAATTCTCCGTCACTGAATTTCACACCGTTCCCGGCAGGGCAGGCGGCCATACCGGGAGGAAGCAACGCACGATGAGAGTCTGGGCAGTAGCCAATCAAAAAGGTGGCGTCGGCAAGACCACCACGACCATCGCCCTGGCCGGCCTGCTGGCAGAGGCCGGCAAGCGCGTGGTCGTCGTCGACCTCGACCCGCACGGTTCGATGACCAGCTATTTCGGGCACAACCCCGATGCCCTGGAGCACAGCTGCTACGACCTGTTCCTGCACAAGGGTGCGGTACCCGACGGCTTGCCTGGGCAATTGCTGCTGCCCACCAGTGACGAGCGCATCTCGCTGTTGCCGTCGAGCACTGCGCTGGCCGTGCTGGAGCGCCAGTCGCCGGGGCAGAACGGCCTGGGCCTGGTAATCGCCAAGAGTCTGGCGCAGCTATGGCAGGATTTCGACTTTGCCCTGATCGACAGCCCACCCTTGCTCGGCGTGCTGATGGTCAATGCCCTGGCCGCCAGCCAGCAGTTGGTGATCCCGGTGCAAACCGAGTTCCTCGCGGTCAAGGGCCTGGAGCGTATGGTCGGCACCCTGGCCATGGTCAACCGCTCGCGCAAGCAGGCGCTGCCGTATCAGATTGTGCCAACCCTGTTCGACCGCCGTACGCAGGCCTCGCTGGGCACGCTCAAGCAGTTGCGTGACAGTTACGGCCAGCAGGTGTGGCAAGGCTACATCCCGGTGGACACGCGCCTGCGCGATGCCAGCCGCAAGGGCGTTACGCCCTCGCAGTTCGACAGCAAGAGCCGTGGGCTGGTTGCCTACCGGGCGCTGCTCAAGCACCTGTTGACCTACAAGACTGCGGCGCAGGTGGCCTGATGACCCAGATACAGAAAACCGGCACCCGCCCGCAGCTGGCTCTGCAGTCGTACCTCGATGGCCTGCTGCAGGAGGCTACCGAGGCCGAAGGCCTGTTCGAGCCGCCGGTTGTAGCGGACGATTTCGCCGAAGCGGTGCTTGAGGAACAGGCGCGTGATGCCCGGCAACCGACCGTGCCGGCGCCGGCCGAAACCGCTGCTAACTTCCCGCCGCGGCCTTTCGCCGAACCAAAGCTGGCGGTGCTGCCTGCCGTCATGCCGGTGGAAGCACCTGTGGTGACGGTGGTCGAGCAAGCGGTGGTAGCCGAGGCCAGTATTCCGGTACTGGTTGAAGAGCAGGCTGTGGAGCTGGCGGTTCCGCTGGTGGATGTGCATTTGCCGGCGCCGGACCTGCCGGTGCCGCCAGCCAGCGTCGACGGCCGTCCGGTGTGGGCCGCCGAGCCGTTCGAATGCCTGCTGTTCGACGTGGCTGGCCTGACCCTGGCGGTGCCCTTGGTGTGCCTGGGGTCGATCTACAACCTGGCCGGCCAGGAGCTGACGCCGCTGTTCGGCCAACCCGACTGGTTTCTCGGCATCCTGACCTGCCAGGCGGGTAACCTGAAGGTGCTGGACACTGCGCGTTGGGTGATGCCCGACCGTTACCGGGATGATTTTCGCCAAGGCCTGAATTACGTGATTTCCGTGCAGGGCTACGAATGGGGGCTGGCCGTGCACCAGGTCAGCCGCTCGCTGCGCCTGGACCCGTCCGAAATCAAATGGCGCAGCCAGCGCGGCCAGCGCCCGTGGCTGGCCGGCACCGTAATCGAACACATGTGTGCACTGCTCGACGTCGCCGCGTTGGCCGAGCTGATCGCCAGCGGCGCGGTCAAGCAGATGCACGCTAGACAAAAATGACACCGAACACACCGCCAATGGCGGATTTTGAGGGCTAGGGGAATGAAAAAGTCGTCTGCACAAGGTTCCGAAGATCCGATCCTGCAGTGGGTTACCTTCCGTCTGGACAACGAGTCCTACGGCATCAATGTGATGCAGGTACAGGAAGTGTTGCGCTACACCGAAATCGCCCCGGTGCCGGGTGCGCCAAGCTATGTGCTGGGCATCATCAACCTGCGCGGCAACGTGGTGACGGTGATCGACACCCGCCAGCGTTTCGGCCTGATGCCGACCGAAGTCACCGACAACACCCGTATCGTCATCATCGAGGCTGACAAGCAAGTGGTCGGCATTCTGGTCGACAGCGTGGCCGAGGTGGTGTACCTGCGCCAGTCCGAAATCGAGACCGCGCCAAACGTGGGTAACGAAGAGTCGGCCAAGTTCATCCAGGGCGTGTGCAACAAGAATGGCGAACTGCTGATTCTGGTTGAGCTGGACAAGATGATGACCGAGGAAGAGTGGTCCGAGCTGGAGAATATCTGAGTTGATCCTACAGGTTGCTGTCATCTTCCTGGCGCTGGTGTGGGCGCTGAGCCTGTGGTTTTTCCTCAACTACAGCAAGCGCCAGCGCGAGCTGGCTGCGCAACAGGCCGAAGGCGATGCGCTGCGTGACCAGCGCATCAAGGACTTGGCCAAACGCCTGGACGACTACCAGAACGGTACCGTGCGCATGGGCGAGGCGCTGCACGAGCTGAGCGTGGCGGTGGCGCCACTGCCCGACAAGATTCAGCAGCTGGAACAGCGTGACCCCAACAACGTCACCTTCACCCAGGCTGCCAAACTGGTGGGCATGGGCGCCAGCGTGGCCGAATTGACCGAAAGCTGCGGCCTGACCCAGGCCGAGGCGGAGTTGATGAGCAAGCTGCACCGCAGCGGGTGAATGCACAAAGGCGACCATGATGTCGCCTTTCTTTCAGGTGCTGCGTCAGGTAGTGGCCCAGGAATGCATGCCGCCCACGTTGGCCACGCGGGACAGTGGCAGGCGCTGTCGCTGAAGTGCGAGGAAAGCGTCCAGGTCAACGTACAGGAAGCTGTTGATGCGCGGCATCATGTACAGGTTGTGAAGCTGCCGCAGGCAATAGAGGTCTGGCAGCAACCGGTCTACCACGGCATTGAGCATTCCCGGGCCGGTCAGTTCGCTGAGCCGGTTGGCGTAGCGATAGAAGCCAGCGGGGTCATCTGCCAGCGTGGGACGTACCTGGTAGAAATCCGCATTGCCTAGATAGCGGGCATGCATTTCTTCGGAAATGGCCAGCAGTGTCGGGTTGCTGGCGTGGCTGCCGATCATGCTGGTGTTGAACTGCGTGTTCATTCCCAGCTTTTCGTTGTGCATGGGTGGGTGTAACAGCAGCCCGTCATCGGTGGCGAGCAATTCTACGGTATCGATAGCCGCAGTGTTATGAGCGGCACTCGCCGCCGCATCCAGCAGTTGGTCATCGACATCCATGTATATCCCGCCTTCAGCATGCAGCATCGGGTAGCGCAATACATCCGATGCTGAGGAGAAGTTGGTGGCTACACCTCCGTTGCCGTCGATTGCTGCCTGGTACTGGGCAAAGTATTGGCTTTGTTCGAATGCGGTGAAGAAAGGCTGGTCTTCCAGTGTTAATACCTGCATATCGGGCACTCTTGCCTCTAGCATGCGCAGGTTTTCCGCAAAGGCCTCGGGGTTTGCTTTTGACAGGAATAGCCGATATCGATACGCACTGTCGCGTAGTTTTAGTGCGTTGGCAGCCAGTGTGCCAAGCAGCTCGTCGCTGAGCGTTTTATTGCCGACCCAAAGCGATGAAATCAGCTTGGGGATCGGGTGAGCACCTGGCGGGACGGGCGCTGGTAAATGTACGGGAAGCTGCACATCGATACCCAGCGCTCGCAGGGATGACATGCGCATCTGGTTTGTTACCTGGCGCCCTTCGGGGTTGACGATGCGCAAGTTACCGGTTTCGGGCTCGGCTTCATAGTAAACCGGTTCTACCTCATTGGTGCCTTCCTCGGTGATGAACAGATCGGCTTCCATGTCGTAGACCAGGTCGAGCACTTCTGCGTAGTCGGGCACTTCTTCGTAGTAGCCGATCAGTTGGTCCACATCGCCGTTGTACCGAGGAAAGCGCCTTACCGAGTTGGCAACGACGGCATCAGCGTCCGGCAGGGGCGCTATGCGCGCCGGGCGGTGAAAATAGGGCGCTACCTCCACCTCCGGCAGATGGGGCGGGCTTACGGGACTCAGGGGGTATCCCCATTGATCATTGATTTTGCGCGGGAGAACGAAGCCGTCTTCCTGATAGCGAAACAGCGCAGTGCTTTTGATCACGGCCTCAGCGGCCAATGGGGTTGCATTCAAAAGACCGTAAGCGATATCGCCCAGCCCTTGCTGTTTTTCGCTCAAGGTTTTCCCGTTGATGGCCTGGTCAAGGCCAAGCGCAAGCTGCGCTATACCGCCCAGCGCAAGCAGTGGGGCTAGGCCCGGCACCACGAATGTCAGCGGTGCCACAAGCGTGAGGGTGCTGTTCAGGTAGCTGGCCCATCTGGATTTTGTTATTTGCGCATTGCTGGTAATGAGGAAATCGGCATCGTCATAGCAGCGTTGGCGCATTCGCTCGGCCATGACCTGGAACAGATCACCGCTAATACGTGGGTTGTACTTGCCGGGGCGGTAATTGACGTAGGTGCGCGGCGGCCATGTACCGTCGTTGTTGAAAAAGCCATGCTCCGGTGGCAAGCGGTGGTTGTGCGGGTAAACGCCCAGGCCTTCCAGGGCGGTGTCCAGGCCGCTGAAGTCGATGCCCTGTGGGCCGTCGGCCAGGCGAAAGTGTTGCTTGAGTGCCTGACGCGTGTCGGCGCCTTTGCACTGTTGGCCAACCCAGTCTTTCAACAGGTCTTCGCTGGCGAACTCCAGTAGCGGTGAACTGTTGCCGGGGGCGTAGAGCAGGGTCAGGTCGGTCTTGGTGTCGTTGATGTACAGCAGGTCAGTGGCTGCATAGCCGTAGATGCTCAGCGTGCTCAGGCGTAAACCCTTGCCACGCGGGATCAGGTCGGCTGCCCGCCAGGCCAGCTTACGTGCGGCGTCGCTCAGGCTGCCTTCTGCGACCTGTTTGTTGCAGGCAGCGATGAAGTTGAGTTTGCAGCACAGCCGGTAGTCTGAAAGGTGTTGATGCCAGTAAGTGTCGAGTGATGCCTTGTAACCTGAGTGGAAGTCCATTGCCTCTATATGGCGTTGCAAGGTTTCGGCGCGGAGGTCGAGCAGCGTCGAGTGATCGTAACGGGCGGGTGTGGTACGCCTGAACAGGCCATTGAACACCTCGTACCAGGCGCCGTTGTCGTAAATGGGCTGTGGGGGGAAGTGGTCGACCAGCGTGATCGGGCCATCGTCCGGCAACGTGCCGGCCCAGGGTTGCCTGAACAGCCCGCCGAAGAAGTCGTTGTTGGATTCGCCTTGCCAGTTCATCAGCACCGCTTGGGTGAGGCTGACCCGCTGTACGACTTTGGCCTGGTAACTGGCGATGCCATCAGGGTGAACATGCAGCGTGACGACATCGATCAGGTCTGGGTCCTGGTGTACCCCTTGGGTGGCAAGCCAGGCAGCAATGGCGCGCCTGGCCTCGCGGTCGGGGCGGGGAAGAGTGGCGAGGTGGTTGCGTACGAACTGCACGCCAGCTGCATTGATGTGCGTGGTGGCCATGTCGGTCTCCGTGGGTTGGGAAAACCGCAGCATCGACTGATTGATCGGCAGGGGGGCGGTAGATAGTGCTGGCTTTATGGCTCAGCCAAGCGGGCGACGTAAGTCGCCCAGCAGGTGTCAGGCTTTGCTCCACGAGTGGTAGTTGCCGATCTCCACGACGTAACTCAGCGCCTGATCGCTGTGTCTCGCGTTGAAAAGGGGGAAGGTCAAGTCTCCTGTGACGAAGCCAGGATCATTAAGAGGCGTTGATTCCAGCTTGCTGATCTGTCGCAGAATACGCAGCCTGGGCAGTTGCTGGTCAACCACATCAGTGAACACGCCAGGTCCGGTCATGTTGCTCAACGCCTGGGCATACGCCTCGAACCCGGCACTGCCGCGTAGAGGCCGGGTGTTGTAGAACGCCAGGTTGTCGAGAAAGCGCTGGTGCATCGCTTCAGAAATCCGGCTCAGGGTCGGGTTGCCCGCATGGCTGCCGATCATGTTGGTGTTGTATGCGCAATGCATGCCCAGCAGTTCATTGTTCACCGGACCACCCAGTACAAGGCCGTCAGGCGTAGTGGCCAAGGGGGTTGAGTCGATCACCGCATAGGCCTGTGGATTGTCACCCAAGGTGCGCAAGGTGTCGTCGATGTCCATGTAGACGCCACCCTCTGATCGAAGGAGTGGGTAGCGGAGTATGTCGCATGCTGAGGCGAAGTTTGCCCCCGGTGCATCAAGTGCCTGTTCATATTGTTGAAAGTGCCTGGTTGCCCTGAAGTTATCAAAGAAGGGTTGGTCCTCCAGTGTGAGCACCTGCAGCCGAGGGGCTTTTCCGGTCAGCCTTGCGTAGTTGCTCTTGAATACTTTCGGGTTGGCCTTCGACAGGTACAGACGGTAAGAGAAACGGGTGTGCTCCAGGCGTTTTGCGTTTTTGGCAACGGTCTCCACCAGCTCGTCGGGGATGCTTTTGTCGCCGACCCAGATGCTGAGGATTTGCTTGGGAATTGGCCGTACTTCGGCGCTGTTCACCGTGGGGATAGTGATGGGCAGTTCTATGTCCACACCCAATGCGCGCAACGTGTCCATGCGCATCTGATTTGTCACTGGGCGGTTGGTCAGGTCAATTGCAGTCAAGCCGCGATGGTTGTCAGTGACTTGATAATAGGTTGGTAATACCTCGTTGGCATCCGACTTCAGGATGAACGCATCGTGTTCAGTGTCATACAGTACTTTGACTTCTTTTCCTTCGTTGATCGCCAGCAGCGGATGGGTGCCCGTTGCGCGATCCAACGAGCCTCTGATGATTCGCGTGGTCGGCATTGAGGGTTTGGGGGGTGAAAAGTAGTCTGCTATTGATTCTTCAGGTAACCGGGGTGGACTATTGGGGCTCAGTGGGTAGCCCCATTGATCATTCAGTCGCGTGGGCATGACGAAGCGCGGACTTTTGCCCGGGAAGAGCATACGCGGGCGGGTCGCTGGCAGGGTGACCAAGGGCGTGGCATTGAGCAGGCCGAAAACGATGTTGCTCACGCCGGCGTCCTTGTCTTCAAGGCTTTTGCCGTTGATTGCCTGATCGAGCCCCAAGCCAAACTGTGCTACACCGCCGATAGCCAGCAGGGGTACGAGTTCCGGAACCACGAGGGCCAGGGGCGCCAGCAGGTTGAGCGAGGTTACCAGGTAGCCACGCCAGCGTGCCTTGGTTACCTGCGCATCGCTGGTGATCAGAAAGTCGGCATCGTCGTAGCAGCGTTGGCGCATTCGCTCGGCCATGGCCTGGAACAGATCACCGTTAATGCGTGGGTTGTACTTGCCGGGGCGGTAATTGACGTAGGTGCGCGGCGGCCATGTACCGTCGTTGTTGAAAAAGCCATGCTCCGGTGGCAAGCGGTGGTTGTGCGGGTAAACGCCCAGGCCTTCCAGGGCGGTGTCCAGGCCGCTGAAGTCGATGCCCTGTGGGCCGTCGGCCAGGCGAAAGTGTTGCTTGAGTGCCTGGCGCGTGTCGGCGCCTTTGCACTGTTGGCCAACCCAGTCTTTCAACAGGTCTTCGCTGGCGAACTCCAGTAGCGGTGAACTGTTGCCGGGGGCGTAGAGCAGGGTTAAGCCACTGCCGGCGTCGTTGATGTAAAGCAAGTCGGTGGAGGCATAGCCGTAGATGCTCAGCGTGCTAAGGCGCAGCCCCTTGCCCTGAGGAATCAGTTCGGCCGCGCGCCAGGCCAGCATGCGAGCGGCATCACTCAGGCTGCCTTCTGCGACCTGTTTGTTGCAGGCAGCGATGAAGTTGAGTTTGCAGCTCAAGCGATAGTCAGCAAGTTGCTCGCGCCAGTAGGTATCGAGTGTCGCCTTGTAGAGGGTGTGAAAGTCCAGCGCTTCTATGTGGCTTTGCAAGGCTTCGGCGCGGATGTCAAGCAGTGTGGAATGATCGTAACGGGCGGGTGTGCTGTGCTTGAACAGGCCATTGAACACCTCGTACCAGGCGCCGTTGTCGTAAATGGGCTGTGGGGGGAAGTGGTCGACCAGCGTGATTGGGCCATCGTCCGGCAACGTGCCGGCCCAGGGTTGCCTGAACAGCCCGCCGAAGAAGTCGTTGTTGGATTCGCCTTGCCAGTTCATCAGCACCGCTTGGGTGAGGCTGACCCGCTGTACGACTTTGGCCTGGTAACTGGCGATGCCATCAGGGTGAACATGCAGTGTGACGACATCGATCAGGTCTGGGTCCTGGTGTACCCCTTGGGTGGCAAGCCAGGCAGCAATGGCGCGCTTGGCCTCGCGGTCGGGGCGGGGAAGGGTGGCGAGGTGGTTGCGTACGAACTGCACGCCAGCTGCATTGATGTGCGTGGTGGCCATGTCGGTCTCCGTGGGTTGGGAAAACCACAGCATCGACCGGCTGGTTGGCAGGGGAGTGGTAAATAGTGCTGGCCCTGAGGCTCAGCCTGTCGGGCCAGGCAGGCGCGCAAGCACCTCTGTCACGTCACGTTCGTCTATCGGTGAATCATCGAAGCCATACGGGACTTTGCCGCGCAGTTGCCAGGCAAACGCGATGATTTCGGCGATGGTCAGGTACAACGCTTCCGGGATCTGCTCGCCCAGCTCCAGGCGCGCCAGCAGGCGCACCAGCTCGGCATTTTCGTAGATTGGCACCTCGTGTTCGCGGGCCAGGGCCAGGATAGCTTCGGCCAAGGCATCGTCACCCTTGGCGCTGAGGGTGGGGGCCTGCTGGCCGTCGTAGCTCAGGGCAATGGCCTGGCGTGTGTGCTTCTGGCTCATGCGTTTTCATCCACCCAACGTTGTTCTACCCGCGTGCGCGGGCCTTGTGGCGGCGTGCCAGGGTGGCACTCCAGGTCACCGACGGCCAGGCCACGTGCCAGCAGGCGCTCGCGCAGGGCGCCGAGCTGGGTGTCGATCAGCCTGGCGGTTTGCTCACGCTCTGCCCACAGTTGCGCGCTCAGGCGGCCTTGGCTCAGTTGCGCCTGTACCTGAACGGGGCCGAGTGGCGACAGGTCGAAGGCCAGCTCGATGCGCCACAGGGCCTGCAGCGGGTCTTGTGCTTCATGCTGGCGGTCGGCTTGCTGCTGCGGCGTTTCTTCACGCTGCAGTTTGACCTGCAACGGGATGAATTCCTGACCGTGGCGGATCGGCACTTCGGTTTGCCAGGTGGTCTGCAGGTTGCCGTTTTCCAGCGTTCCGGTCTGTTGCAGGCTGCTCATGGCATGGCTTTGCAGGCGCGAAATTGCCGCAGCGGCAAGGCGCAGCAGTTGTTGCAGGTTGCCTTCGTCTTCCAGGGCCTCGAGCAGGCGCGAGGGTAGCGGGAACGCGCCCGGCTGCGGCCTGGGGCTGACCCGTTCGAGCATGCCCAGCGCACTGCGGGCCAGTGCCGGCATGGTCACGGCCAGGCTGGCGGGTGCAAGGTTGGACGTGCCGGGCGGCGTAGTTGAAGCCTGGGCGACCAGCCGCAACAAATGCGCTTTCAGATCGGTGGCGACGCTGGCAGGAAAGCCACCCAGCAGTTTCGCTTCAAGGAAAGCGCCACTGTTGTTCAAGGCCTGGGCAACCGCTTTCGCATCGCCCAGCTGGCGCGCATCTGGCAGGCTGACCAACAGGCGTTCGGCGCTGGCGCGCAGGTCGCCATCGATGCCAGGGTCTCGGGTCATCTGTTGCAGGGCGTTGAGCAGGCCGGGCAACGAGGCTTGGCGGTTTTGCTGGGTTAGCAGCTGCTGGGCGATGTTGAGCTGGTCCTGCCTGCCGCTGAGTGGCACGAAACGCAGTGACTGGTCACCCTCCACCCGCGCGCTGAGCAGGCTGCCGATAGCCAGTGGGCGTGGGCTGTCCACCGTCAGGGTGGCGCCGGCCTGGGCGCTGTTGAGCAGGCTGATCAGGGCCCGGTAGGCCGCAGGCTGGCCAGCGGCCTGGGGCAGTAGCTGGTTGGTCATGACCTTGCCTTGCAGCAGGGTGCCGACGGGCACCTTGCTGGTGTCCAGGCGGGTGAGGGTAGCGACCTGGCTGGCGCTGGCCTGCTGCAGCATGATCGCCAGATGATTGCTTTCGGTCTGGCTGACGGTGACCTGGCTGCCTTGAGGCAGGGGCTGGCTGGCACTGGCTTGCAGTTGGGTTTGAAGGCCGTTGGCCTGCATCAGCCGTAGCACCAGCTGAAAGTCGCTGCCCACCTGGCGCATCGCAACCACTTCGGCCTGTGCGGTCTCGCCAGGGGCCATCAAGCCAGGCTGCGGTTGCGTCAGGCGCAGCAGTTCGCCGGTCATGCCCGCCTTCATGGCTTGGGTGTTGACCGCGGTTTGTGCAGCGAGACTATTGATTTCAGTCATGATTGTATACAACCTGTCGAACCCGGCCTCTTGGCAGCGCGGCGGCGCATGTAATAATGCCGAGCGCCCGTGGTTGCCAGTATAACGGCAGCGCTGAGGGCGA